>CBFIGT010000052.1:0-15736 GCA_965662175.1 Arcobacter sp.
GGCCTATTGGTGTAGGGCGTGGATGTATTGGATGTAGTGAGCCTGATTTTTGGGATAAATATGCATATGAAAGACCAATGGCAGATGCAAATATCAAAGCACCAACAGGTGGAGTTGAAAAAACTGTAGATGAGTTTGGACTTGGATTATTAACAGCAACAACAATTGGTATTGGAGTTCATGCAGTGGCATCTGCTGTTGCAGGTAAGAGATCAGAAAACAATGGTGAAAGTGAGGACGCATAATGAGTAAACATATAGTAATAGATCCAATTACTAGGATTGAGGGACATTTAAGAATTGAAGCTGTAATTGATGAAAATAATGTAGTTACAGATGCCTTTTCATCATCTACAATGTTTAGGGGAATTGAAGAGATTTTAAAAGGGAGAGACCCAAGAGATTGTGGACTTTTAGCTATGAGAATTTGTGGGGTTTGTACAGGTACTCACTATCAAAGATCTATTGAAGCTGTTGAACATGCCTTTAAAGTAACAATTCCAAAAAATGCAAGACTTGTTAGAAATATGATGCAAGGTGCTTTATATATCCATGATCATATTGTTCACTTTTATCATTTACATGCTCTTGATTGGGTTGATATTACAAAAGCTTTAGAAGCTGACCCTAAAAAAGCAGTTGCAGAGGCTCAAAAATGGGCTAAACTTTCAGGTCAAAGACCATGGAATGCTAGTGAAGATAATTTTGCTGAAGTACAACAAAGAGTTACAAAATATGTAAAACAAGGAAGACTTGGAGTTTTTGGAAATGCATATTGGGGTTCTAAAGCCTATAAGCTTACTCCTGAGCAAAACTTAATTGGATTATCTCATTATCTTGATGCACTAGAACTTCAAAGAGAAGTTGCAAAAGCTCAAGCTATTTTTGGTGGGAAAAATCCACATCCACAATCAATAGTTGTAGGTGGAGTTACCTGTGTTCAAGATATTAAAAATCCAGCACGTGTTGCTGAGTTTAAAGATATTATCCAAAAAGCTTTAAAATTTACAAAACAAGCATATTTACCTGATGTTTATATGGCTGGGACTATGTATGCTGATGAAGCTTTAAATGGTACAGGTGGAGGTTTAGGAAACTTCATGTCTTATGGTGATTTTAATTTAGATGATACTGAGTTTTATTCAGCTGCTAAACTATTTCCAAGTGGAATTGTTATGAATAAAGATTTATCAAAAGTTTATGATTTAGACCAAACAAAAATTACAGAAGATGTAACTCATGCTTGGTATGAGGGAGAAACAAACTTACATCCTTATGAGGGTGAGACAAAACCTAAATATACAGGATTTAAAGAGAAAAAAGATGGTATTGCGTATTTAGATATAAAAAATAAATACTCTTGGATTAAATCACCACTTTATGATGATGAGAGAATGGAGGTTGGACCATTAGCTAGAATGATTGTAGGGGTTGCACGTGGTGATGAAAGAATCTCAAAATATGTTACAACTTTTCTAAAAAATGGTAATTTACCAACAAAAGTACTATTTTCTACAGTTGGAAGAACAGCAGCTCGTGCAATAGAGACAGAAATGATGTGTGATGTTGTTATTCAATGGTCAGATGAATTAGCAAAAAATGCAGCGGCTGGTGATTTATCAACATGGACTGAATTTGATTTTGATAAAGTAGCTAAAGATGCTCAAGGTTTTGGAATGGCTGAGGCTCCAAGAGGAGGTTTAGGTCATTGGATTAAAATCAAAGATGGTAAAGTTGTAAACTATCAAGCGGTTGTTCCCTCAACTTGGAATGCAGCACCAAAAGATTATAAAAATAGAATGGGAGCATACGAAGCCTCACTTGTTGGTACAAAAGTAGTTGATCCTGATATGCCTTTAGAGATTTTAAGAACAATCCATAGTTTTGACCCTTGTATTGCTTGTGCTGTTCATATTGTGGATACCAAAGGTAAAGAGCTTGGAGTTTATAAAATAGACCCAACAGGTGTATGCCGTGCCTAAGTTTAATAGGGTTGAGAGAATGACTCCAATCATGCGAACAATTCACTGGGTGAATGCTGTTTGTATGATTGTTGCAGTTGCAACCGGGCTTTATATTGGACATCCATATTATCAATCATTTATAGCTGATCCTGCTGTTGATAAATATGTTATGGCATGGAATAGATGGGGACACTTTATTGTAGCAATCATCTTTGATGTAACAGCTATTTTAATTGGTTATTTATATCTATTCTCACGATTTGAAAAACCATATAAAAAGATTTTGCCAACAAAGAAAAACTTTATTGAGTTTTGTGAAGTATTCTTTAATCTTATAACTTTTAATAGAAGAAAAAAGTTTGATTCAACACATAGTGATTCTTATAACATTATGTTTTTTACACTTTTTCATATATTATTAGTGTTTATGCTTTTAACAGGGCTTCAATTATATGTGCATGGATTAGCATCAGGACATAGCTCAATTGGTGCTTGGTGGCCATGGCTTTTACACTTTGCTACTGATTGGACACTTGATGTATTTGGTGGAAATATGGGAGTTAGAATTGCCCATCATACAGCAATGTATTTGATTATCATGTGGGTTATGTCACATATTTATTATCAAATATGGAGAACAATTTTCTGGAGAGAGGGTGATATCAATATAGTATTTGGTGGAACTAAATTTGTGAATAAAAAAGCAAATAAAGAGAATAAATAGATAAAAAAGGGCTTATAAACTATAGGCCCTTTTTTATAAAACTAGTAGATTCATAAGCAAAATAGATTTTTGTTTTTGAATCTATTAATAAAATATGAAGGTATGGTATGAAAAATATTGTTATTGGGGTTGGGAACTTACTTTTTAAAGATGAGGGAGTAGGAATTTTAGCTTCAAAATATTTAGAAGATAATTATGATTTTGAGGGTGATTTAGAAATAATTGATGGTGGAACATTAGGATTTAAACTAATGACTTACTTTCAAGATTATGATAATGTTATTATCTTAGATACTGTATCTATTGAAGATAAGCCTGGAGATATTTTTAGATTACCTTCTGATGTACTTTTAGGACTTGGACAATATAGAAAAACAGCCCATGAAGTTGAAATAGTAGAGATGCTAGAGATTTGCTCAGTTTTAGAAAAACATGCTTGGGTTACTATTATTGGTATTGTTCCTGAGGATATTATTAGTGTAGAAATTGGGCTTACAAAAACTATTGAAAATAAATTTATGGGATTAATAAATCAAGCAATTATAGATATAGAAAAATTAGATGTAAAAGTTACAAAAAAACTTGAACAAAAAACTATTGCTCAAGTTTGTAAGGGATTATTAGGTTCATATAATGATGAGTTTGATGAGAGAATTCCAAATGAAGAGGATATAACAAGAAGATGAAATTATATTACAAAATAGAGTTTAATAGTACAAATTTATATTATAAACATATAATTGAAAATCTAGTAAAACAAAATGGAATTAATGCATATGTTAGACAATATAAAGCTTTTATTTTATTAATTTGTGATGATAGTGAAGAGAAAATTACTAGTTTTTTTGAATTTTTAGGTGAAAATTTACCCTTATCCATATTTGTTGGAAAATCATATACTCTTGATTTTTTTGATGAGTCACAAGAGCAACTAGAGGATAAAAATATTTTACAAAATATCTCTATATTTACAAATAAAGAGATTGCAAATATTTTAAAAGAGAATGCATCAATTGATTTTTCAAATGATATAAATATTTTGAAAAAAGGAAAAGTCTCTAAAATTGAGACTCATAATGGATTAAAAGATCTATTTTTACCATCACGT
This sequence comes from Arcobacter sp., assembly GCA_965662175.1. Taxonomy (GTDB): domain Bacteria; phylum Campylobacterota; class Campylobacteria; order Campylobacterales; family Arcobacteraceae; genus Arcobacter. The sequence goes on from CBFIGT010000052.1 coordinate 3,796, forward strand.
GAGTTAAGAGAAAAGTTTGAAAATGAGGGTAATGAAGTTAAGCTTTTTGTTTGTAATATAAATAAACTGTCAAATCTTGTAGAGCTTAGTCCAAAAGATTTACAACTATTATGCTCAATTGAGAGACCTTTAGTAAAACTAAAGTTTAAAATTCTAAAAAATCAAAACAAAGAGTTTTCAAAAACAGATTTTATATATGTAAAAATTCCTGATGATAAAGAGTCAATACTATTTGCAAATGCTTTACAAAAAGAGGGTATTGATTATTTATTATATGTAAAAGAAGAGAGTTTACAAGATGGATTAAAAGTTACATATTTTAAAGATGATAATATTATTGTAAAGGGTGAAAAATCTCTTTTTCCAAAATATGATTATAATTTAGATAAAAAATATAATAGTTCAAAAGAGTATTTTGAAGAGAATGGTGGAGTAGCTAAAGGAATACTAGCAGCACTTAATAAAAGAATAAAACCAACTATTGGAGTCTATTTTTCACAAAAAAGAGATAATAGTGCTATTTTTGTAAATATTCCAGGAAAAGGCTTAAAAGAGATTATCTCTATTCCTAATATTATTTGTGATGTTAATAATGCTATGGAAGAGATTTCTTCTATTGATGAAAACTGCTTAAGATTAGTGCAAAATTATAATAAAAAGTTTCCAAGCTATTTTGAAAAAGAGTTAAAAAACATAGAGGCTGATGGTTTTGAAGCTATTATGAATTTGTGTGCATATGTTTTAGGAATGGAAGATTATTTAGAGTTTGAAAATGCTGCTTTTGCATATAATTCTAAAAGTGGGCTACAAATAGATATGAGACTTATAAAAATTGATGGAGTTAATTATTTAGATTATAGAAAAGTTGTTCAAAGTATAATGAGTTATAAGATGGCTGATGTAGATAATAGAATGTTAGCTTTTTCATTTTATGAGAGTTTGAGTGATTTAATAAAAGATAATGTTACAAAAATTGCTCAAGATATAGATTGTAAGGATTTGATTTTATGTGGAGATATGTTTGCAAACTCAATTCTTTTATCAAAAGTAAGTGATAGTTTAGGAAAAAGTTTTGAAATAAATATTTCTAAAGAGATACCATTAGATTATTAGATAATTAAGACTATAATATTTTATACACCAAAATAGAGGTTTTTTATGTATAAAGAGTTATTTCTTATAGTTGAAGATGAAAGTGATTTAAGCAAATATGAAAATATTATCAAATATACAAGTGAAAAGTATGAGCTTAATCTAAAAATAAGATTATTTGATAAAAGTTATGAAAATATAGAAAATAGTCTATATATTTTATTTTTAAGTGATGAAAAAATAAAGATTTTTTTAAAAAATCATATATTTAAAAATATAAATATAGCAATATTGCCAAATGAAATGTGCAAAAATACAGTTAATAGTTATGGTATTTCAGAAAATATTTATGATGCTATAGATGATGCTTTAAATATAGATTTACTAAGTAAAGTTGATATATTAAACTGTAATGAGGAGATTGTATTAAACCGAATAGAAATAGGTGATATGCATGGAATAGATTACTCAAATAATGATGGTTTTTTTATAAAAACAAAAAACTTTTTTGATAACTTAAAAAACTTAAAGTATATTCCTTTTACTTTTACTACCTCCAAAGAACAGACTTTTAAAACTGTTGCTTCGGGAGTTACTATTTTAGAACACTCAATCAAAAATAGTAATTTTGCATTAAAAGATCATTTTTCAGGGCATGATGGAAAGCTAAATGCTTTTGTTTTATCTCCTGTTTCCCTAATCTCCTATATTTGGTATTTGATTTCAATCTTCTTTTATGAAAAAATATCTCTTATTTCTTTGCCAAAAAGTTTGGGTTTTATAAAGACTACAAAATTAACAATTAATTTAGATGAAGAGATTAATTATGTAATTGATAGTAAAAATTTATATAAAACAAATGAGATAAGACTTGAGGTTTTACAAGATTGTTTAAATATTCACTTAGGTAGAGATTTAGCCCAGAGTATAAGAAATGAGCCTATTAGCTTGGAGGAAAAAGATACCATAAAAGTAAATATGCTTCCAAGGGGTGAGATAAATGATATTTTAGTTCAGGGTAAAATTCCACTATTTAAAAAAGCTAGTGATGATGATATAAAAGATTTATTTATAAACCTAAAAGATGGTGCTAAGCTTTCATATGTATTTTTAACTCTTATGATATTAAGTACACTATTAGCAACAACTGGATTATTTGCATCTTCAGCACCTGTAATTATAGGTGCGATGATTTTAGCACCACTTATGACACCAATTATATCTTTGTCTATGGGTGTTATTAGAGCTAATGAGATACTTATTAAACATAGTATAAAGACACTATTTATTGGTATTTTTGTAGCTTTATTAGTATCTTCTTTATTTACTTTATCTATTCCTTTACAGCAAATTACAGCTGAAATGGAGAGTAGACTAAATCCAAATATATTAGATTTGTTAGTAGCTGTTTTTTCAGGTATAGCTGGGGCTTATGCAACTTCTAAAGAGGAGGTTGCAAAATCTTTGGCAGGAGTTGCCATAGCTGTTGCATTAGTTCCACCTTTAAGTGTAACAGGAATTGGAGTAGGGCTTGGAAATATTGAGGTTATTTATGGTTCATTTTTATTATTTATTACAAACCTTGTTGGTATAACACTAAGTGCTGCGCTAACTTTTTTGATTTTGGGATTTGCACCAATTAAAAGAGCAAAAAAAGGGCTTTTTTTAACACTAATTATTATGAGTATTATTACTATTCCTTTAGTATTTTCATTTTTACATATGGTTGAAAAAAATAATTATTTAAGTCAATTAAAAGATTTTAAAACATTGGTGATTAATAATAAAGATTTAGAAATAAATATAGAAAATATTATAAAAAATGAAGAAACTCTTTTAATAGATATTCAAGTAACAAGTGATAGTTTGATTTTAAAAGATGATTTTATTATATTAAAAAATAGAATTGAAAAAGCATTGGGTGAAAGAGTTTTATTAAAAGTCTCTTCAAAAATAGTTGTAAAATAAATGAAATAGAGATGAAAGCAGTTTATGTCAAATATTTGTATAGAACTTAAAGTAAAAGGAATTGTGCAGGGTGTTGGTTTTAGACCTTTTGTGTATAACTTAGCTTTAGAGTATGGAATTAATGGTTGGGTTAATAATGATGATAAAGGGGTAAATATTCTTCTTTATACAAATAAAAAAACTTGTGATAAGTTTCTAGAAAAGCTAAAAACTCAAGCTCCAAAATTAGCACGAATTGACTCAATTGATATAAAACTACTTGGTAATAATAAAACTTATAAGAGCTTTGAAATAATTAAAAGTGAAAACTCAAATAATAAATCAACAATAATATCTCCTGATGTTAGTGTTTGTGATGATTGCATAAATGATATAAATGATGAAAAAAATTTTAGATTTAATTATGCCCTTACAAACTGTACAAATTGTGGACCAAGATACTCTATAATCAAAACAGTACCTTATGATAGATGTAATACCTCTATGGCAGATTTTGAGCTTTGTGAGGATTGTAAAAAAGAGTATGAAGACCCCAAAAATAGAAGATATCACGCACAACCAGTCGCTTGTCAAAAATGTGGACCCCAAATAAAACTTTATGATAATCAAAAAAATGAACTAGCCTTAAATATAGAAGCAATCAAAAAAATTGCAAATAAAATAAATGATGGAAAAATTGTAGCCATAAAAGGAATGGGTGGTTTTCATTTAGTGTGTGATGCAACAAATGAAGATAGTATAAAAAGATTAAGAGATAAAAAAAATCGTCCTAGCAAACCCTTTGCTCTTATGTTTAAAAATCTAAAAGAGATTAAAAAGCACACTTTACTTTCTAAAAAAGAGGAAGAGATTATTCTTTCAAAAGAAAAACCAATAGTAATAGTAAATAAAAATAATAAAAGATATATAAGTGAAAATGTAGCACCTAATATAAATAGATTAGGTGTTATGATAGCTTATACTCCACTTCATATTCTTCTTTTTAGATATTTAAACAATCCAATAATAGCAACAAGTGCAAATCTAAAAGATGAGGCTATTATAAAAACTTGTGAAGATATATATTTAAAACTATCAAATGTAGTTGAGTTTGTACTTGATTTTAATAGAGAAATTATAAATGCTTGTGATGACTCTATTGTACAAATTGTAAATAATGATATTCAAGTTTTAAGAAGTGCTAGAGCTTATGCTCCTTTATCCCTTAAGGTAGAAAATAAGTTTAATAAAAAAGTTTTAGCCTTAGGGGCTAATCAAAAAAACTCAATATCAATTGCTTTTGAGAATAATATAATCTCTTCCCCTTATATAGGTGATTTAAACTCTATTGTTTCTATGGAGTATTTTCAAAGAACAATTAATACTTTTAAAGGATTTTATGATTTTGAACCTGATTTAATAGTTTGTGATAAACATCCAAATTATGAAACAACAAAATGGGCTAAAGCCCAAAATAAAGAGCTAATTCAGATACAACATCATTATGCCCATGTTTTATCTTGTATGGCTGAGTATAATTTAGATGAAGATGTTTTAGCCTTTGCCTTTGATGGAACAGGTTATGGAGATGATGGAAATATTTGGGGTGGTGAGGTTTTTATAGCAAATAGACAAACATATAAAAGAGTATATCATTTGGAATATTTTAGACTTTTAGGTGGTGAAAAAGCTGTAAAAGAGCCAAAAAGAGTCGCTTTATCTTTGTTATTTGATAATTTTACTATAGATGAGGTTTTACTTATGAATAACCCTTGTGTAAACTCATTTACAAAAGATGAAATAGTGATATATTATAAAATGTGGCAAAAAGGATTAAATGCACCATTAACTAGCTCTATTGGGAGATTATTTGATGCAATATCATCTTTTGCTGATATTTTACAAACTCAAAGTTACGAGGGCGAAACAGGCCTTCAAATTGAAAAATATTATGATGAAACGATAATTAATGCATATGAATACAGTTTATTTAAAGATAAAATAGACATAAGTAAAACTATTAAACAGATAGTTTTAGACAAAGAGAAGAGTTTAATTTGTACAAAGTTTTTAAATATGTTAGTTAATTTATTATTTGAAATCTCTATGAAATTTGAGCATTTAAATATTATATTAACAGGTGGCGTTTTTCAAAATAAGAGTTTATTAGAGTTATTAGTAAAAAGGTTTGAAATAATAAAACAAAATTATTATTTTAGTAAAAAAATCCCTTTAAATGATGAGGGTATAAGTATCGGACAAATTTATTTTATTAAAAAATAGTTATATATTATAATTATTTAGTTTTATTTAACAAGTTTCTTAACTGATTTTTCGATAAAAAATGCACCAAATGGAATCAGTGAAAGTACAAAAAGTTGAAACATATAACCCTTATCCCAATCTTCTTTATATTTAGCCTCAAAAAGAGAAATTGTAAAAATTATAAAAAGCACTCCATGTGCCATACCAACTATTCTAACAGGGTCTGGATTATCTCCAAAATATTTTAGAGGCATTGCAATTAAAACTAAAATTAAAAATGAAATACCCTCCAGTGCTGATATTGTTCTAAATCTATTTATTGCATTTTTAAACATATTTTTCCTTTTTTAAAAGTGAAATATTATCATTTAAAATTTAATAGTTTATTAACTGAATTTAGTATAATGATAGTTTAGTTTAATTTTAGGAATTATTATGAGCGATAGATTACATGAGATTATAGCCCAGTGTGCTGTAATACACGAAACAAATATAAATGAGAGTATTATTGATGATTTAGAAAAAATTGAAGATAAAATTGAAGATATTGATGATGATGTAAAAGAGCATTATTTAATGCTTTTAATGCAATATTATTTTCAAGAAAATAATTTAGAGCAGTTAAAAAAACTTCTTCTTCAAGGTTTTAAATTTGATATGAGATTTACTGATGTTGCTGAGGCATTTTGTCATCTAAAAGATGATGAGGATAATGTTATAGAGTTTTTTGAAGATAGTATAGTTATGCTTAAAGACTCAATCACAGATAAAGATTTAAAAAAAATATATGAGTATTACAATGCAAATCAAGAGTTTAAAAACTTTATTGAAGAGTCATTAAATTTAATCAAAAAAAATAGATATGTTTGTGCCCATGCATATAAAAGCAAAGAAAAATTTGCAAAATTTTTTATAAATGAAGATTTATTAGAATCCCTTCAACGGGATATGCCCTTTTTATTAAAATAGAGATTTTTTAAAATCTCTATTTGCATATTATGCAAATAATTAAACTTAAACTCACACTCTTTTAAATAGTAAAAAAAGTTCTTTTCATCAACTCCTTTATATTTTTTTAGATTTTCTTCTAGATATTTCCAAAAAATAGAAAGTGGTGTTTTATAAGAGTTTTTAGAATATAACTTATGCCATTTTAAATAATATTCATAATCTTTAGTATTTGTTTGTGAACTATATTTTGGAAGTTTTGGCATAAGAAGAGTATAGATTTTTTTATTTGAATAAAATCCAATTATATTGGTTGCATCAAAAAGTGAACGTTTTTTCTTATTTTGAATAGTTGTTGGGAAATAGTAATACTCTTCATAAGAGCTATTATCTTTTATACTATTATTATACTCTTCATCTAAAAATGAGGCTATAAGTTTTCTAAAAAGTGTATATCTATTTTGTACAGTTCTATAGTTTAAATCTAATATTTGAGAGGTTTTATTTGCATTTATATTATTTGAAAAATACTCTATACAAAATATGTCTGTTTGAACTTTATTTGTGGAAAACTTTGTTTTACAAGATGCACATTTTTTATAGTTGTTCTTTAAATCATAAAGTTTTGTATAGTCGCAATATGGGCATTTGTATATATTCATAAAAAATTATATCTAAGTTTCCATTTATATAAATTAATAAGTTAAAAAACATATAATTAGAAAATTTTTTAATTAAAAGGATTTAAATTGAGTACTTGTGCAAAAATTTTATGGACAACTGATAATAAAGAAACAGCCTTAAATATGGTTTGTCTTTATGCCCATAATGCAAAACTAAAGGCTTGGGTTGATGATGTTCAGATTTTAGTTTGGGGTGCTTCTCAAAAACTAATTAGTGAAGATAAAGAACTACAAGAAAAAGTAAAAGCTATGATAGCTGATGGTGTAGAGGTAATAGCATGTCAAAAATGTGCCGAAAATCTAGGTGTAAAAGATGAGTTACAAGCTTGTGATATGAATATATACTACACAGGTGAACTTTTGAGTTCATGGATAAAAGAGGGAAGTTCTATAATTAGTGTATAGATTAAATAATAATATTAAAAAAATATTTTAAATGGATTAATTATTGCATATATAATAAAATTTAGTGTAATTTAAAAAATTAATAAAATAAGGTGAAAAAATGAAAATAGCTATTCCGGTAAAAGATGAGAATTTACAGTTTTTTAGTAATGCTGGACATACTCCAAAGTTTGCTGTATATGATGTGAGTGGTTCAGGAATGTTTAGGTCATTTAATCTAGCTTCTGTTATAAATAATCCTAGAACAGACATCGACCATGACCATGCGGAAGAGGAGCATGAATGTAATCATTCCCATGATGATGAAGAGCATATTGCACAACATAATAAAATGGGTGTGGCTTTAAGTGAGTGTAATTATATAGTTGTACAAAAAGCTTGTAAAAATACAGCTAAATCTTTTGTTTCTCAAGGTATTAAAATAGTTAAATATAATGGAGAATCTTTAGATGTTAGTGATATTTTAAAAGAGACATCGGGTAGTTTTTCTTAAGAATAGTTCTAAAAATACATAAGTAATATATTTTTTAGTTTTGTTTTAACTAGTTTTCATTAAACTAGTTAAAATGAATAAATATTCATAAATAAAATTAGATATTTTAAAAGGATAAACTTATGTGCAAAGATTGCGGTTGTAGTATTACAGACCATCACCATTCAAATGACCATGAACACTCACATGAATATAGTCATACTCATTCTCATAATAGTGCAAGCCACCAAGCAGCACACGAAACACTTCATCATAATCCACAATTAAATGATAAAAAAACAATTTCAGTAATCAAAAAAATACTTGATAAAAATGACCATGAAGCAGAACATAATAGAGCTCATTTTGATAATCATAAGGTTTTAGGAATAAATCTTATGTCAAGTCCAGGAAGCGGTAAAACAACACTTTTAGAAAAGATTTCAGATATGGTTGATTTCAAATTTGGAGTAGTTGAGGGTGATTTGGAAACATCAAAAGATGCTGATAGATTAAAAGCAAAAAATATCCCAGCTGTACAAATACAAACAGGATCTGCTTGTCATTTGGATGCTTTTATGGTGCATAAGGGTTTACATGATATGCCTTTAGATGATTTAGATGTGTGTTTTGTAGAAAATGTTGGAAACTTAGTTTGTCCGGCTTCTTATGATGTGGGAACACATTTAAATATTGTACTTGTAAGCGTGCCTGAGGGTGAAGATAAGATTATCAAATATCCTGTTATGTTTAGATGTGCTGATTTAATACTTATTACAAAAACAGATTTGCTTCCATATTTTGATTATGATGTACAAAAAGAGAAAAATGACGCTAGAAAATTAAATCCTGGTGTGGATATTTTGGAGGTTTCTACAAAAGATCAACAAAGTTTACAAAATGTAATTGATTGGATTAATTTTAAAAGGAGAATGAGATAATGTGCTTATCAATTCCTTCAAAAATAAAAAGTATAGACACTGAAATGAATACTTGCGTAGTTGATACTATGGGTGTTGAGAGAAGTGCGAGTTTGGATTTAATAGATAGGGATGTAGTTGTTGGTGATTATGTACTTATTCATATAGGTTTTGCTATGAATAAAATAGATGAAGAAGATGCCTTAGAGTCTTTGAAAGTCTATAAAGAGATAATAGATAAAATGGATGAGATGGATAAAAAAGCAGCTATTGAAGAAGCCCAAAATTGTCCAAATAAGTAAAACTATGAGTGAACTACAACTAAAAGATTTGTATGATGGATTTAGAGATCCAAGTGCAATAAAAGCAATAGCAAAACTAATAGAAAATGAGTCAAAAAAGCTAGATAAAAAACTAAGAGTAATGGAAGTGTGTGGTGGACATACACATACAATCATGAAATATGGACTAAATCAACTAATGCCTGAAAATATTGAGTTTATACATGGACCTGGTTGTCCTGTTTGTGTTATGCCAAAAGAGAGAATTGATCATGCTTATATATTAGCAATGCTTGATGATGTAATTCTAGTAACCCTAGGTGATATGATAAAAGTTCCAGGAAGTAAAGGAAGCCTACAAGATGCTAGGGCAAAGGGTGCTGATGTAAGATTTGTATACTCACCACTTGATACAATAAAAATAGCAAATGAAAATAAAGAGAAAAAAGTAATCTTTTTTGCAATAGGTTTTGAAACAACAACACCTATGACAGCAGCACTTATAAATCATGTTGTAAATAGTGATATAAAAAATATACTTTTTCATATAAATCATATAACAGTACCTGAAGCTATGAGAGGATTAGTTGCAAGTGGTGATTCTAAAATAGATGCCTTTATAGGACCTGCTCATGTATCTGTAATCTCTGGAGCCAAAATATATGAAGAGTTTCCAAGAGATTTTGATATTCCAGTTGTAGTATCAGGATTTGAACCCCTTGATGTGATGGAATCACTTTTGATGATTACAAAACAAGCAACACAAAAAAGAGCCCAATTAGAAGTTCAATATACAAGAAGTGTATCTTATGAGGGCAATACACAAGCACAAAAACTAATAAATAAATTTTTTACAAAAAGAGATAAGTTTAAATGGAGAGGTTTGGGATATATTGATGATTCTGCATTAGAGCTAAAAGATGAGTATAAATCTATAAATGCTGAAATAGTATATAAAGATATACTAAATACAAAAGAGTGCAATGACCATAAACTATGTATTTGTGGAAGTATTATGAAAGGCTTAGCAAAACCATATGAGTGTACAGTTTTTGGAACAGCTTGTAAACCAAGCTCTCCACTTGGTTCTTGTATGGTAAGTAGTGAGGGAGCTTGTAGCGCTTATTATAAATATGGAAATCTTTTAAAAAACTAGACATAAAGTATTTTATGTACTATAATTATGTATGAAATATTATGTAAGGATTTAGCTAATGAATTCAAATGATGTAAGAAAAAACTTTGTATTTAAAAAAAAGGTTGCAAAACATCTTGAAGAGATAGCAAAAAGAGAAAACAAATCTATGACAAAAGTTGTAGAAGAGTTGGTTGAAAAAAAATATAGTGAAGTTAGTAAAGAGGAAAAGTTAAAAGCCTTAAATAGCTTTTTTGAAGATACAAAAGGAATGTTTGAGTCAGGTATGAGTATTCAATCAGTTAAGGCAAATATGGATGTATAAAAAAGTTTTTTTAGATGCAAATATTTTTATAGATAATGAAGATGAAAAAAGAGATTTAGAACAAAATAGTCTAAAGGTTTTGCAATATTTACTTAGTAATGATATTGAACTTTGTACAAGTTGTGATTTGATAACTACAATTTATTATATTCTTTCAAAGAAAGATAAACAAAAAGCACTTGATGCGGTTGAGAGAATAAGTAAGTTTTGTAAAATAATAGATTTTGGAAATGAAGAAGTTATACAAACTTGTAATTTAATGCGTGAAAATGAAAAATTTAAAGACCTCGAAGATACTATTCAATATATTCTAGCAAAAAAAGAGGGATGTGATCTCATTATTTCAAATGACAAAAATTTTGTAAGTGATGATATTGAGCTTTTAACTACTAAAGAGTTTTTAGAAAAGATTGTTTGATGCAAAATAAAATAAGATAGGTTTATAGTCATGGATGAATCAAAACAAATATTTACACAAGTATTAAATAGTTTATCTGAAAAAGAGATGAAGAGTTTTATAAACAAGTATTGCAAAACAAATAAAGCGATGGTAAATAAATTTATTTCAATGTTTGCACATAAAATTGAAGGCAATTGTCAAAAGAAATTTAATATAATTGTTGATAATTCGATTGAAGCTTTATTGAATAGAAGAAGCAGGTTTATAATAAATCCAAGTAAAGCAAATAATGCATTAAGACCAATATTTAAGCTCTTAAAAGAAGAACAAAATAGTTATCATGAAAAGCCCTATGAGTCCTTTGTATTAATCAAAATACTATTTTTTTATTTTTCTGACCTTATAGAAGATTTTTATGAAGTACATAAATTTGACTTGATTGATGAATTATTTATTGAAATTATAAACTTATTGAGTTCGATTTATCATTCTAAAACTACACCTTATGAGTTTAAAGAGGAACTTTTCACTTATATATTGGATAAAGCAAGGGAAGATTATTGTGATAAAATTTCATATTATGGTAGATATTTAGTAGATTTAAATTTAGTTAGAATACTTAGTGAAGATATGGAAACAGAAAAAAAAGATAAAATTATTGAACTAATAGATTATAAAATTTCTTACAAAAGTGATGACAAAAAAGAGAGATTTATAAAATTAAAATCAGAAATTTTAGAAGTATCTAGTAAATGAAAATAGAAAAACTATTCTCAAATCTAAGCTACCATAAGGATTTTATATTTTATCTCTTTGAGCATAAAGACAAGGTAGTGAGATATGAGGAGTGTGAGAGGTTTATATCTTATGAAAAACTTGAGGTTTTAGAAAATCTTGAACTTATAGAGTTAGTTGAGGATAAGATATTTTTAGATATGAGAGTTGCGGAGTTTTTAGAAAATTATCTAAATATTGATGAGAATATAGAAGTATCAATCATCTTTGAAAAACTAAAAGATTTAAAACATAAAATCGCTATTTTAGTGGAGTATAAAAGTAAACAAAATA
>CBFIGT010000053.1:0-15723 GCA_965662175.1 Arcobacter sp.
AAGAAAAAATGGGTATCGCATTAGGTAAACTAGCTGAAGAAGATCCATCATTTAGAGTAAATACTGATGAAGAATCTGGACAAACTATTATTTCAGGAATGGGTGAATTACACCTTGAAATTCTTGTAGATAGAATGAAAAGAGAGTTCAAAGTTGAAGCTGAAGTTGGTGCTCCTCAAGTTGCTTATAGAGAAACTATTAAAAATGAAATTAAACAAGAGTATAAATACGCTAAACAATCAGGTGGTAAAGGTCAATATGGTCATGTATATTTAACTATTACTCCATTACCTGCTGATAGTGAAGATAACTATATCTTTACAAACTCTATTAAAGGTGGTACGGTTCCAAAAGAGTACGTTCCTGCTGTTGATAAAGGTTGTCAAGAAGCTATGGCTGGTGGTATCTTAGCTGGTTATCCATTAGTTAATATCGGTGTTGATTTATATGATGGTTCTTACCATGATGTGGATTCATCTGAAATGGCGTTTAAATTAGCTGCTTCAATGGGATTCAAACAAGGATGTAGATCAGCTGCTGCTGGTGCTTGTATTCTTGAGCCAATCATGAAAGTTGAAATTGAAACTCCTGAAGATTATATGGGAGATGTTATAGGTGACTGTAACAAAAGAAGAGGACAAGTTCAATCTATGGATGACAGAGCTGGTGTTAAACTAGTTGTTGCTATGATTCCATTATCTGAAATGTTCGGTTACTCTACTGACTTAAGATCTATGTCTCAAGGTAGAGCTACTTATTCTATGATTTTTGATAACTATTCTGAAGTTCCTAAAAATGTTTCTGAAGAAATTATGAAAAAGAGAAATGGTTAGAAATAACTATTAATTATGAAATGGGGAATATGAATTTCATATTCCCCATTTTTTTTGAAAAAACTAATAAAAATCAAAATAATTTTTATAAAGATTTAATTAAATTTGGTTATTATATATGCAAATAAAAAATTAGAGAATATATGAAAACTGTACATACTTTATTAATTCCAACACTCTTCTTTTCTTATTTGAATTCAGCTACATTAAAAGACATTGTACTGCATACAATAGAAAATAATCCTAAGATTAAAGCTATAGAAAATAATACTAAAGCAAATAAGTATTATATTGATGAATCATTTGGAGATTATTTACCTACATTAAACTATGAAGCTTATATACAAGATAAAAAAATTATTCAAAATGATAAGTTATCTGGGAGTACTGAAACAAAAGATGAAAATGGTTCTTATCAACAACTAAAATTAGAACAAAATTTATATAATGGTGGACTTACAAAAGCAAAAGTTGAAGAGGCTAAACATAATCATCAAGCCAATTTAATAGCAAATATCCATGATACTGAAAAGCTTATTTTAGATACAGTATTGGCATATTTAGATTTACTTAAATATGAAGAGCTAAAAAGATTAACAGAAAATGATTTAGAAATACACTCAATATATTTAGAAACAGCAGTTGAAACTGAGCAAGTTAGTGGTGATATTGTTGATAGATTATTAGTTGAAAGTAAAATATTAACAGCAAAAGAGAAATTAATTCAAATTAGAGAAGATAGAAAAAAAGCAAAAACTCAATTAGAAAAAAATATAGTTAAAAATATAGATGATATAGTATGTCGACCTAAAATTGATTATAATCAAATTCCAAGTGAGTTAAATGAGTTATTAACATATGGAATAAAAAACAACTATAATGTTTTAGAAGAGATAGAGAGAATTAAATCTCAAAAATCAGTAGTATCTCAAGAGTTAGCAAGATTTTTACCAAGTATTGATTTCCAACTTACAAAAGAGATTGATGATGGAATTGATAATGAAAATTTAAAGCAAAATAACCAAAGTGCAAGAATTTCATTAAATTATAATTTTTTTAATGGTTTTAAAGATGAAGCTGTTTATTTAAGAGAAAAAAAGTTTTTAGAAGAGGCTCAAAAGAATTTAGATAATGTAACAAATAGTTCAAAACAAAAAATTGAAGAGAACTTTTATTCATTTAATTTATCAAAAGAGAAACTAGAAGTTTTAAGAGCTCATGTTTTAAATAACAAAGAGATATTAAAAGTTTTTGGTGAGCAGTTTGATGGTGGTACTAGAAGTTTTATTGATGTATTAAATCAAGAAGAAGAGTTATATAGAAAGAAAAGTGATTTAATAGAAGAAGAGTATAAAAATTTTGTAAGTTATTTTTCTTTACTTTTTGAAGTTTCAAATTTAAGTGACACTATACTAAATAACAAAGAGAATATTTGTCAAGAGATTGATGTTGATTATAGAGTTATTGAGAAAAAACCTGAAGTTATTTCTCAAGAATTAGAAAATCTACTCTCTGAGGATAATCTATTAGAAGATACAAATAGCAATATTATTAATGAAGAAGAGAATAAAGATAAAATAAAAGAAAAAGTTAATAGAGTTTTTAACTCATTATTAAAAGATATATATGAAACAGAAGATATACAAAATATAAGAATTAATGATATAAAAGAGAAAAAATTAGAAGAGAAAAAAGAAGAAAAAGTTTTAGAAGAGCTTGAAAATAGTATTCCTATTGAGAATAGTGATGAGTTATTGATTGAAAAAGAGAGTAAAACTAAAGATGTTAAAAACTTTACTATAGTTTTAGGAACTGTTTTAAATCAAACAAAATCATTAGATGAAATTTTAAAAAGATATAAAAAAATAGATGATGTTTTTGCTTATGAATATAAAGCAAATGGAAAATCATATGCAACTATTTTATGTGGTTCTTTTGAGACATTACAAGAGGCTAGAAATAGATTAGCGACACTTGATTCTAAAATATTAAAAAATAAACCATTTATTTCAAATGCAAAAAAACATCAAAGATTATATGATGAATATAACTCTCTATTAGGAGAAAAAAATTGAATAATAATGAAACAATAAATGAACTTAAATCAATGGCTGATAATAGAAAAGTTGACACACTTTTAGAGTGTTTACTTTTTTTATCAAAATATTATGAAAGAGAAGCAAGTGCGGATTCATTAACATCAGGTTTAGCTATATATGACTCACTGATGTCTCCTAAAATGTTTGTAGAGTCAGCAAAAAGAGTTGGATTAGAGATTAAAACAGTCCAAAGAGAGTTAAAAGATATTTCAAAAGTAGCTCTTCCCTCTGTTTTAACACTAAATAACAATACAGCTTGTGTATTAGTTGATATTGATTTTACAAAAAATCAAGCAAAAGTTATTATGCCAAGTGTTAATGATGGAGAAACAACACTATCATTAGCTGAGTTAGAGAAGCTTTATAATGGTTTTACAATGCTTATAAAACCTAAATATAATTTCAATAACAAAATTAAAAGAGATGTAGTAATTGAAAAACCAAAAGAGTGGTTTTGGGGTGTTATGAAACTTAATAATCCTATTTACAAAAGAGTTGTAATAGCAGCACTTCTAATAAATATGTTTATTATGGCAACACCTCTATTTACAATGAATGTTTATGATAGGGTTTTACCAAATAATGCAATGGCGACACTATGGGTTTTAGCAATTGGTATTTTAGTTGTAATGCTATTTGATTTTGCTTTAAAACTTATGCGGGCACATTTTTTAGAAGTTGCTGGAAAGCGTGCTGATGTTGCTATGTCAAGTAGAATCTTTGACCAGCTTTTAAACATAAGACTTGACTCAAAACCAGCATCAACAGGTCAGTTTGTAAATAGATTACAATCTTTTGAAAGTGTTAGAGAGTTTTTTGCAAGTGCTACTATTGCTAGTATTGTTGATTTACCATTTATTATTTTATTTATAATTATAATTTTTTATATAGGTGGTCCTGTAGGATATATCTCAATTGTAACAGTTCTATTAGCCTTTGGTTTTTCATATTATATGCAAAAACCAATTAAAAAAACTGTAATGGAGAGTTCAAAAGAGGACCAAATAAAACAAACAGCACTAACTGAAACAGTTGCTGGCTTAGAGATAATAAAATCAGTACGTGCTCAAAATAGAATGAAAACTTATTGGGAAAACTCAATTGAGAAAAGTTCCCATTATGGTAAAAAAGCTCATTTTTTATCTCAAATAGTTACCTTTTTTACTGCTTTTATTTCACAATTATCAAATATAGCAATTGTTGTTGTTGGGGTTTATTTAGCAAGTGAGGGTGAAATGACTATGGGAGCAATTATAGCAACTATGATGTTAAATAGTAGAGTAATAGCACCTGTTTCACAATTTGTTGGAATGATTATAAGACTTGATAGAACAATGTTATCTTTAGAAAATATTGATGAAATAATGAAAATGCCTGTTGAGAGAGTTGAAGATAAGAACTATTTAACAAGAAATAATCTTGATGGAGATATTGAGTTTAAGGATGTTGTTTTTTCATATAAAGGTCAGCAATTTGATGTTTTAAAAAATATAAATTTAACTATTAAAAAGGGTGAAAAGATTGGTATTATTGGAAAAATAGGTTCTGGTAAATCAACTTTATGGAAACTTATTATGAACTTATATGAGCCAACAAAGGGTTCTATTTTAATAGATAAGTCAGATATTAGACAAATTGACCCTGTTGATTTAAGACGCTCAATAGGATGTGTTCCTCAAGAGCCATTTTTATTTATGGGAACAATTAAAGATAATATTACAATAGGTGAACAAAATGCAAGTGATGAAGATATACTAAATGCTTCAAAGGTTGCAGGTGTACATGATTTCTTGGGAAAACATGATAGTGGATATGATTTAATTGTTGGTGAAAGAGGAGAGGGCTTAAGTGGAGGTGAACGACAAAGTGTTACTTTAGCAAGAGCCATATTAACAAATCCAAATATTATGATTTTGGATGAGCCAACAAACTCTATGGATGGACAAACTGAAGAGGTATTTAAAAGAAGAATAAAAGATATCGTAAAAGATAAAACACTTATTTTAGTAACCCATAGACCATCTGTTTTATCACTTGTTGATAGATTAATTGTTATGGATGATGGTAAAATAATTGCTGATGGTCCAAAAGAAGAAGTGTTAAAAGCACTTTCAAATAAAGCAAAGTAAAGGTTAGAAAATGGCTAAAGAAGATGTAGATTTTGTTTATTCGTTACATGCACAAGCTAACTTAAAAACAAACAAAAAAGTAGATTATTTGTTTGTGCTAATTATTGCTTTTTTTGCAGGAGCTTTAATATGGGCAGCTTTTTCAGAAGTTGATGAATTAGCTCGAGGTGAGGGGAAAGTTATTCCCTCTGAAAAAATTCAAAAGATTCAAAGTTTGGATGGGGGAATTGTTTCAGAGATTTTAGTAAAAGAGGGTAGTTTTGTAAGAAAAGAGCAAGCTCTAATGAAGATTGATACAACAAGATTTCAAGCATCATTGGATGAAAATGAACAAGCTTTTTACAGTCTTCAAACCACAAAAGTTAGATTAGAAGCTGAGTATAATTTAAAAGTAAAAAATCAAAATAGAGAGTTAGAGTTTCCTGATGATTTACAAGCAAAAGCTCCAAAATATGTAAGACATCAAAAAATACTATTTAATACAAGAGTTGATGAATTTAAAAGTACTTTAAATATTTTAGAGACACAATTAGGGCAAAAAGTTCAAGAACTAATTGAATTAGAATCAAAAAAAGAGAGATTAAAAGAGAGTCTAAACTTAGTTGATGAACAGTATAAAACAATACAAAAATTTGTAAAAGCTGGTTCAAAATCTACTATTGATTTAATTACTGTAAAAAAAGAGTTAAATACTATAAAAGGTGAATTACAAAGCACTGAAATTTCAATACCAAAAGCAAAATATGCAATAAGTGAGGCTGAAAATAGAATATTAGAAAAACTTAGAAACTTTAAAAGTGAAGCTTTACAAGAGTTAGAAAAAATAAATAGCGAATTAAAAGTTTATGAGTCAAAAATAGTATCAGAACAAGATAAACTAGATAAAACAGTTGTAAAATCTCCTGTAAATGGGTTTATTAAACAAATAAATATAAATACTATAGGTGGAGTTGTAAAATCAGGAATTGATTTAATTGAAATAGTTCCTCAAAGTGATATTTTATTAGTTGAAGCAAAAATAGACCCAAAAGATATAGCTTTTATTAATCCTAGTCAAAAAGCTATTGTTAAAATTACAGCTTATGATTTTTCAATATATGGTGGACTTGATGGAAAAATTGTTGAAATATCAGCAGATAGTATTTTAGATAAAGATAGTAAAACACCAACAAGTTATTATAAAGTTGTTATAAAAACTGATAAAAACTATTTGGAAAAAGATGGTAAAAAACTTCCAATTATTCCTGGAATGGTTGCAAGTGTGGATATTATTACAGGTCAAAAAACAATTTTAGACTTTTTAATGAAGCCTATTTTAAAAACAAAAGATGATGCTTTACATGAAAGATAATTTTGATATAATCCACCCATGAAATTATTAACATCTACAAATGAAAAATTAAAACAATTAAAAACAGCAGGTTTTATTTTAAAACCTGCATCTCCTGAAATCAAAAGTGAGTATATACTTTTAAAAGGCTATTTTGAAAAAGCAGGTATTGAAGTTTTACTTGAAGAGAATAGCGCTCTTATGATAAAAGAAGAGGGAATAAGCTTAGATGAGTTATGTGAAAAAAGTGATTTTTTAGTCTCAGTAGGTGGAGATGGAACACTAATTTCTGTAGTTAGAAGAAGTTTTAAATATAATCTTCCAGTACTTGGGATTCATCAAGGAACATTAGGTTTTTTAACAGATATTAGAATTAATGAAGTTGAAAATTTTTTGAAAAAGATGTTTGAGCATGAGTATAGGATAGATCAAAGAATGATGATAAAAGTTAGTCTTGGTGAAAAAAACTTTGTAGCTTTTAATGATATTGTAATTTCAAGAAAATCTATCTCTTCTATGATTAGTATAGATGCAAAAATTGATGGGAAACCATTTAATTCATATTATGGAGATGGAGTTATAATTTCAACTCCAACAGGCTCAACTGCATATAATCTTTCTGTTGGTGGTCCAGTTGTTTTTCCTTTAACAGAAGCTTTTATTGTAACTCCAGTAGCTCCACATAGCCTTACTCAAAGACCTTTAGTACTCCCAGCTGATTTTGAAATAGAGTTTACTATTTCAGATGTACAAGGTGCGGTTGTAATTGTTGATGGACAAGATATTTATGAAATTGAAAAAAAAGAGACTATAAAAATTGAAATCTCATCAAATAAAGCAAAACTAATACATAGATGTGAAAGAAACTATTTTGAAGTTCTTAATGAAAAACTAAGATGGGGAAATTAAAACAAAATGATTACTAGATTTTATTTAGAGGATTACTTATCATTTAAAAAAGTTGATATAGAGTTTGACAAAGGTTTGATTGTTTTTACAGGTCCATCAGGAGCTGGTAAATCTATTTTGATGGATGCATTTTTGGCTTTATTTGGTATAAAAGAGGCAAAAGCAGCTGTTAGTGAAACTACAATTGAGAATTTGGATATAGAAAATGAGGCTTTTGGAATAGATAAAGGTGATGAAATAGTAATAAAAGAGTTAAAAAAAGATAAAGTTAGATATTTTTTAAACTCTCAAACTATCTCTAAAAAAGCTTTAATCTCTTTCTCTTCATCATTGGTTAAACATCTTCACTTAAAAGATAATAGTGATTTTGAGAGTGCTAGATTAGTTAGATTTTTGGATTTATTATCAATTAATAAAAATAAAACACATAAAAATATATTAGATGAGTATCAAGATACATTTACAAAATTAACAAGTTTTAAAAATGAACTTAAAAAGCTTAATGATGATGAAGCAAAACTTGAAGAGTTAAAAGAGTTTGCAAAGTATGAAATAGAGAAAATTGTTTCAATTGATCCAAAAATTGATGAATATGATGAATTAAATGAAATCAAAAAAACTTTAGCAAAAAAAGATAAAATTGAAGAAGCAATGGCTGAGGCTAAAGCTATTTTTTCATACAGAACAAGTGTTTCAAAAGTTTTAGATATTATGGATAAAGATAGCTCTTTTTTTGATGAGAGTTTAAATGAATTAGAAAATATCTTTGAAAGTTTTAATGACTCTTTATTTGAATTAGAAGAGTTAAATATAGAAGATGTTTTAGATAGAATTGAAAAACTATCATCTTTACAAAAAAGATTTGGCTCAATTAAAGAGGCTTTAGAGTATAAAGTGCAAAAAGAAAAAGAGCTAGAGTCTTATGAAAATATCTCTTTTGAAAAAGCACAAATTGAGAAAAAAGTTCTTGAATTTGATCTAAAAGTTAAAAGCTTAGCTCAAAAATTATCAGAAAATAGAAAAAAAGCAATCAAAACCTTGGAAGAGGATATAAACTATTATTTGAAGTTTCTTTATTTATCAAATGCTAAAGTATATATCAATAGTAAAGAGTTTGATATTACAGGATGTGATGAAGTTTGCTTAGAGCTAAACAAAGTTAGCTTAGATACTATTAGTTCAGGTGAGTTCAACAGATTAAGACTTGCTTTATTAACCTCAATTAGTAAATATGAAATATCAAATACAGGAATACTATTTTTAGATGAAATTGATGCAAATTTAAGTGGAAAAGAGAGTGATGCTATTGCAACAGTTTTAAAAGAGCTTTCAAAATATTATCAGATATTTGCTATTTCTCATCAGCCACAATTAACAGCTGCTGCAAATTTACACTTTTTTGTTGATAAGCAAAATGGAGAGTCAACAGTATCTTTACTTGATGAAAGTGGAAAGGTAAATGAAATCTCTAGAATGATAAGTGGAGAGAGCGTAAGTAAAGAGGCTTATGAGTTTGCAAAGAATTTAATAGGTACTAAATAGTACCTATATTAAACTCTTTTTTCATATTTTCAAGTAAAGCACGTATTGTTGCTTTTTCAGCTTTTGTTACAGCTTTTTCCTCCAATGTTGCAATACTTTCGTGAAATCTTTTCAAAAAATTAATTATATAAGCTCTTTTTCTATATGGATTATTTATATGAGAGCCTGTTCTAATAAGCTCAATTACTAAATCTTTATACCCTAAAAATGCAGCATAATTTATTGGTAAAACACCAAATTTATCAGGCTCATTTAGAAGTTTTTTATTAAATGTATAAATCAATCTAAAGGTTTTAATTTTATTTTGCCACATACAGTTGTGAATCATATTTCTACCTCTATTATCAACAGCATTAATATCAGCACCACTATGTAAAATAATCTTTACTGTATTAATATCGCAATCTAAAATCGCCTTATGTAAAGTAATACCACCATAAGAATCTTTTGCATTAACATTTGCCCCAAGTCCTATAATACTTTTTAGGTTTGTATAATAGTTTTTTTGGTCAATCTCTCTTCTAAATGTTTTATTTTCAGCCATATATTTATAAATGATATTTAATCCATTTACATCTCTTTGATTAATATCAGCACCATATTTGATTAAAAGTTTTGTTAAATAGATATTACCATAAGAGATTGATTCAAAAATATATGGTTCATTGTTTGAGTTATAATTTGCCAAATGAACCTCTGAATTTGCTAAAATTGCATCAAGAATAGCTAAATAATCATTTTTTTCATTTATAACTCTTCTTTGTGAACTCTTTAGTTTTTTATCACTTTTTTTAAATAGCTCAATATCAATTAGTTTTTCAATTATTGTTTGTTCATTTTCATCTTTAATATTTGGACTTGCTCCATAATCTAATAATAAATAGAGTAAATCTAAGGCATCATTACCAATAATAGCAGCTTGAGATAGAGCTGTATCTTTTTTATTTGTTAAAATATTTGGGTCAACTTCATAATCTAGCAAAATTGATAATATATCTTTATTTAGATTTTTTACACAAAGTGTTAATATGTTATTATCATTTTTATTACAAACTTTTGTATCAATACCCTCTTCTAAAATAACAGGAATCAGATTAATAAGATTTTTAATATGTAAAAGATTATCTTCATTTTTATTTGTTGAAATTTCTATAATATGTGTAATTAAAAATAATAGAATATTATTACCCTCATTATCTATGGTATTAATATCTACACCTTTTTTTAAAAGGAAGTTAAACTCTTCAAGTGCTGAAAATCCATTTTTTACTAAATAAAAAAGGATATTTTTCCCACTATCATCTAAAATTGAAATATCATCAAAATATTTGATTATAAGTTGAAATATTTCAAAATCATTATAAACTTTTTCAAAAAATAAAACATCTTTATCTATTAAAACATTTTTATTTTTTATCAAATCCTCAATTATTTCAATATTTTTAGAGCTTATGGCATCTTTTATAAGTGAGTTTCCATTTGAATCAACATGATTAAAATCATTTGTATACTTACTTAGTAGTAAATAGTTTTCATATTTACCTGTTAATATAGCTTCTTGAATAGCTAATCTATTTTGTTCATTTACTATAGTAGGATTAGCATTTGCTTCTAATAGAGTTAATAAAGTATCTTTAAAATCATATTTTGCAGCAATATGTAGGGGCGTATCTCCAGAAAAATTCTTTGCATTTAAATCAATACCATGACGAATAATTGATTTTACAGACTCAATATTATTTAAAGGTATGATTTTGTGTAAAAAATTCTCACCATTTGAAAATTTTAAGTTTATATCTATCCCTTCAAGTAAATCATTAATTTTTGATTCTTTAAAAGTTTTATCTTTTAAGGCTTTCAAAATATCTTCAGGACCAGTTTTTTTGAATAGATTACCAATCATTTTATAACCTTTTTTATTTCTATGGTAATATTATCTTTTTTAAGATAAAAGCTTAATATTATTTATAAAATAATTTTATTGATTTCATCTTATACTAATAATAATCAATATATGAAGAGAAGTTTTTAAATAAAATAATAAATAATAATTATGGTTAATTTAAGAATATCAAGAGTAAAATAGATTAGCAAAATATAGGTTGGGGAAAAGTATGAAAAATTTATCAATAAAGGCGAAGTTGCAAATTGCAGCTTTTCTGTCTATTATCATGGTTTCATTATTGATTGCTGCAAGTTCAATTTACTCTGTAAACGAGCTTTCAAGTAATACAATAAAAGAGTTTTCAGATAATGCTTACAAAAAAAAGCAGGATGAACTTAAGAATTATGTCTCTTTGGCAGTTAAAACAGTTGAAACTTATTATGATAGAACTTCATCTGATAGAGTTAAAGTTGAAGTTAAAGATGAGCTTAAAAAACAAACTGGTTTTTTGATGTCTATTATAGAGGGTGAATATAACAACTATAAAGATAGTGTAGCACCTGATGTACTAAAAGAGAGAATTAGGCAAATAATCAAAAGTACTAGATATGGTGAAACTGGTTATTTTTGGGTAAATGATACTGATGCTGTAATTGTAATGCATCCTATTAAACCTCAATTAGATGGTAAAAATCTTTATGATTATAAAGATAAAGGTGGTAAACAAATCTTTAAAGAGTTTGCAGATGTTGCAAAAAGTTATAAAGAGGGATTTGTTGATTATGTATGGCCAAAGCCAGGTTTTGAACAACCTCAAGCAAAAGTTTCATATGTAAAACTGTTTGAGCCTTATAATTGGGTTATTGGAACAGGTGAGTATGTTGATAATGTAACTGAGAAGATGAAAGCTGAAGCCTTAAAAGCAGTTTCTGAGATGAGATATGGACTTACAGGTTATTATTGGATTAACAACTCAGAACCAAAAATGATTATGCATCCTATAAAACCACAACTTGATGGTAAAGATTTATCAAAAGTTAAAGACCCAAGTGGAAAATTCTTATTTAATGAGATGGTTGATGTTACTAAAAAAAGCCAAGGTGGATTTGTTAAATATATGTGGGCAAAACCAGGTAAAGATACTCCTCAGCCAAAACTTTCATATGTTCAAGTATTTCCTGAGTGGGATTGGATAGTTGGAACAGGTGAATATGTTGATAATATAGAAGAAGAGATTATTGAAATGCAAAAGGCTTCTAAAGAGGAGATTAATAGCATTATAATGATGATTGTAATAGTTACGATAATTGTGATGCTTCTTACTTATTTATTGAGTAATTTCTTATTTAGTAAAGCTATTATCTCTCCATTAACAGACTTAAAAGAGGCAATAAATGAGTTAGTTGATAGCAAAGATAATAAAAGAAGAACAATAAATAAGCACTCAAATGATGAGGTTGGTGATGTTGTTGATAGCTTTAATGCTTATATTTTAAAACTTGATAAGATAGCAAAACAAGATGAACTTGTAATTGCAGAGGTTGAAGATGTTATTCAAAAAGTAAATAATGGTTTTTATGTTTATAAAGTACATTCAAACTCAGAAAATATGCTTGTTGATAAATTGAAAAACTCTATTAACTCTATGATTGACCAAACAAATGTTAGATTAAAACAAATCAATGACACACTTTTAGAGTATGGAAATTCTGACTTTTCAAATAAAAATATCCAAGATGAGAAAAATTTTGCAAATGGAATTGTTGGTTCAATTGTAAATAGTACTTATTTATTAGGTTCTTTAGTATCAGAGCTTATTTCTATGATTATGAATAGTGGGAAAAAACTTAATGAAGATACAAATGTATTATCAACTGAGGTTGATAAACTAGCAAAATCAGCAAATGAACAAGCAGCTTCGTTAGAAGAAACGGCAGCCGCTGTTGAAGAGATTACCTCAATAATTAGAGCAAATGTTGATAAAATTGGAAGAATGTCTGTTTTAGCAAATGATTTAAATAATTCAGCAAGTAGTGGGCAAGAGTTAGCAAATAAAACAACAAGAGCTATGGAAGATATTGATAATCAAGTTAACTCAATAAATGATGCAATTACTGTAATTGACCAAATAGCATTCCAAACAAATATTTTATCACTAAATGCAGCTGTTGAAGCAGCAACTGCAGGTGAGGCTGGAAAAGGTTTTGCTGTTGTTGCCCAAGAGGTAAGAAACCTAGCTTCAAGAAGTGCTGAGGCTGCTAAAGAGATAAAAGGAATTGTTGAAGCTGCAACGGCAAAAGCCAATGAGGGGAAAGCAATTGCAACTGATATGAGTAATGGATATAGTGCTTTAAATACAAAAGTTAGTGAAACTATTAGTTTAATTAATGATGTTTCTGATGGTTCAAAAGAGCAAGAGAGTGGAATTATTCAGATTAATGATGCGGTTAATGCACTTGATAGAGCTACTCAAATCAATGCCTCTTCAGCTAGTGAAATTAACTCATTATCTGATGAAGTTTTACATCTTTCTAAAACATTACTTTCTATTGCCGATAGAACAAAATATGATAAATCAAAAGAGAATCAAATTTGTGATATCAATTTAGTATATAAAATCTCTAAATTGAAAAATGACCATATATTATTTAAAAATAAAAACTTCTCAGAAGTTGGAAATATTAATGCTACAACATGGCAAGTTACAAAAGAAACAGAGTGTGATTTAGGTAAATGGATACTAGAGCAAGAGAAAAATGCTTCAGCATTTACAAGAACATCAAACTGGACAGAGTTGAAAAATCACCATGCAAGAGTACATGGAGAGGTACAAGAGTATATTAATTTAAATGCAAATAAAGCTTCTAATAACGACTTAATTAGTGTTTCTAAAAATATAGAATTATCAACTAAAAGTGTATTTAAATGTCTTGATATAGTAAAAGTTGATTATTGTAAATCAGCACCTAAATCTAATGCAGTGCCAAAAGTTGAAAAAGTTTTAGCAAGTCATACAACAGCTAAAAAAGAGGAAGTAAAGCTTTCAAAACCATCTTTAGCACCTAAAAAAGAGCCATATAAACCTAAAACAGATAGTGTTATAAGTAGTAAGGCTTCTAAAACAAATGTTATTACAGCTAATAATAACGATGATGATGAATGGGAAAGCTTCTAAAGCTTTCCTTTTCATATAAAAAAATAGTTACTTTTATATCAAATCTTTATAATACTTTTATTTAGATATAATCCCCAAAAATTGAAAAAAATAGTGTTTATAGATAAGGAAAATTAATGAATAAAGTTGAGTTATTAAGTCCTGCTGGGAATTTAGAAAAATTAAAAATCGCATTTGCTTATGGTGCTGATGCTGTTTATGGTGGGGTTAGTCACTTTAGTTTAAGAATAAGAAGTGGAAAAGAGTTTACCTTCGAATCATTTAAAGAGGGTATTGATTATGCTCACTCAATGGGAAAAAAAGTATATGCAACAATAAATGGTTTTCCATTTAACTCTCAAATCGAACTTCTTAAAAAACATATAGTTGATATGGCAGCACTTGAACCTGATGCCTTAATTGTTGCAGCTCCTGGGGTTGTAAGATTATGTAGAGAATTAGCTCCTCAAATACCTATTCATCTTTCAACTCAAGCAAATGTTATGAACTATTTAGATGCTCAAGTTTATTATGATATGGGTGTTAGAAGAATAATAGCAGCTAGAGAAATATCACTAAAAGATGTAATGGAAATAAAAAAACATCTGCCTGAAATGGAGATAGAGATTTTTGTACATGGTTCTATGTGTTTTGCTTATAGTGGAAGATGTTTAGTTAGTGCTGTTCAAATGGGAAGAGTTCCAAATAGAGGTTCTTGTGCAAATGATTGTAGATTTGAGTATACTTTATATGCTGCAAATGAAGACCATGGAACTATGTTTAGACTTGAAGAAGAACCAGGTGTTGGAACTTATATTTTTAATGCAAAAGATATGAACTTAGCAAGCCATGTTGATGAGATTTTAAAAAGTGGTGCTGTTGATTCTATAAAAATAGAGGGAAGAACAAAATCACCATATTATGCAGCAGTTACAGCTTATACATATAGAATGGCAATAGATGATTATTATACAAATAATTTTGAAGCACAAAAATATCAAACAGAGTTGGCAACTACAAAAAATAGAGGTTTTACTGATGCATATTTAATTCATAGACCTTTTGAGAGAGCTGATTCTCAAAACCATGATTATGCACTTAGTAAAGGTACATTTGAAGTTAGTGGTTTGGTTACAGAAGATGGGGAACATTTTATGTGTAAATATAAAACTTACCCAAATGAAGAGATAGAAATTTTTGCACCATTAAACACTACTATTGAAGAGATTGATAATGAAATTGGAAAAATCTATTTCAAAGATGGAAAATATTTTATTAGTTTTAAAAAGATTTTAACAGAAACTAATAAAGAGTTAGAATCAGTTCATAGTGGTAATACTAATAAAATAAAACTACCAGGTAAACTTCCATATCTAACAATGTTTAGAGTGGAAAATGATATGATTATTGAGTAAGCTTTTTTGGCTTACTTAATTCAATAATAAAATAGTTTTTATTATCTTTAAATTTATAGTTTAAACTATATCCATGAAGTTCTAATGTTGTTTTAACAATATAAAGACCTAAACCAAAGCCATCTTTTCTTTTTTCTTCTTGGGAAAATGGCTCTGTATAATAGCTTAAATCATATTTGAGTTTTTGACCATTTGATATTATTTCTATATGTTTTTTATTCGCAATTAACATTGCATGCTTATCTGGAGAAAATTTAATAGCATTGTCGATTAAGTTTTTAAGAATAATTGCAAATAAACCTTTATCAACATTAAGATGAAAATCATTAATTTTAGTACTAATAGAAGATGACTCTATCATCATAATATTCATGGTATGGGAAAATATTTTTAAAAAAGTTGTATCTTCTTTATAGATTACAGGCAT
>CBFIGT010000054.1:0-15440 GCA_965662175.1 Arcobacter sp.
CTCTTGTTCTAAAATTGTTTTGGCTAAATCAAATATGGCAATACCAAGAGTTAAAGCAATTATTGGTTTAAAAATAGCATCTAAAGTAAAGTCATTATGTATTAGTAAACTTGCAAAAAAACCAACCAATGAATATATGATTATAAATAGTGCTAGTGTAACCATTGAAAAACCAGCAACTCCATAAAAAAACTTAGTTAAAGTGTGAAAGGGTTTATTTAACTCAATTAATTCAAGTCTTTCTAATAGTGTTTCAAGTTTAAAGTCAAAGAATATAATATTATCTCCCTCTTTTATTGTAAGGGTAATACAAGTATTTCTTGTAGCACTACTTATATATGGAGATGAAAATGCTGTGTAATTATTTTTGAAGTGTAATTTCTCAATTATATAATCTCTTTTTTCATTTAGGGCATTTTTATCTACGCTACTTCTAAAGTAGTTTGGTGAAGTTTGTAATTTTGTATCTTTGTTTGCAACATAAACTAATTCAAGAGATGGAAATACTGAAAATAGTTTATTAAAATCTTTTTCCTCATAATTTATCAATAAACCAAGGTTGTGAATACTATTTTGTATAAAATCCTCTATCATATCTTTATTTTTTTCGTAAGCGTCTAAAAACTCTTCCATTGTTATTCCTTCTATTATTTATCTGTTTATATTATACCATTTTAGCCAAATACAAAAAAAATAGTCATTGTATATTTATTATACAATGGATATCTAGAATAAGTTTACTTTTTATTTTATAATTCTTCATATCAATTTTAAAAAGGAAGAAAATGGAAAATTTCACTGATTTAAAGTACATTTTAGATGGATTCTTATTTGTATTTTCTGGTGTATTAGTTATGTGGATGGCAGCAGGTTTTGCTATGCTAGAAGCTGGTTTAACAAGAACAAAAAATAATGCTACGGTATTAACAAAAAATATTGCTTTATTCGCAATTTCTTGTATTATGTACTACTTTGTAGGATATAACTTAATGTATGGAGATGGTTCAGCATTAATGGGAAGTTTCTCAACTATTAGCATGGAGTCAGCACCTGATGCTGCTTATCCAGCAGCAGCTGATTTCTTTTTCCAAGTTATGTTCGTAGCAACTGCTGCATCTGTTATCTCTGGAACTATTGCTGAAAGAATGAAATTATGGCCATTCTTAATATTCGTTGTATTCTTAAGTGGAATTATTTACCCATTACAAGGTCACTGGACATGGGGTGGTTCTGAGTTAGGTGGAGTTATCGCTGGTTTCTCTGACTTTGCTGGTTCTACAATTGTTCACTCTGTTGGTGGATGGGCTGCTTTAGCTGGTGTACTTATTTTAGGTGCTAGAAAAGGTAAATATGGTAAAGATGGTTCAGTTAGACCAATCCCTGGTTCAAACTTAACTTTAGCAACTCTTGGTACATTCATTTTATGGATGGGATGGTTTGGATTCAATGGTGGTTCTCAATTAGCATTAGGTTCAAAAGCTGATATTGATGGAATTGCATTAGTTGTTGCTGATACAAATATGGCTGCTTGTGCAGGAGCTATTATGGCAGCGTTATTAACTCAATTAATCTACAAAAAAGTGGATTTAACAATGGTATTAAATGGTGCTTTAGCAGGTCTTGTATCTGTAACTGCAGGACCAGACCTTGGTATGATGGTTTCATTTATTGAAGGTATTGTTGGTGGTGCTTTAGTTGTATTTGCTGTACCTATGTTTGATAAGTTAAGAATTGATGATCCTGTTGGTGCACTATCTGTTCACTTAGTTGCAGGTATCTGGGGAACATTAGCTGTTGGTATCTTTAATCCAGATGTTGCAATCATGGCTCAAATTAAAGGTATAGTTGTTATTGGTGCATTTGTATTCATCTCATCATTCATTATCTGGAAAATCCTTGATTTAATTATGGGATTAAGAGTAAGTGAAGAAACAGAAGTTGAAGGTCTTGATATTCATGAAACAGGACTTGAAGCTTACCCTGAGTTTAAAAGAGCATAATTGGTACTAAAAGAGGAGAGTTAAATCTCTCTTCTTTTAAGAGATAAACTTTAATAGTATTTCCAAAAGAAGGATTAAAATATGAAAAAAATTGAAGCAGTAATCAAGCCTTTTAAACTTGAAGATGTAAAAGAGGCTTTAGTAGAAAGTGGTGTTACGGGTATGACTGTAACTGATGTAAAAGGTTATGGAAGACAACAAGGTCACTCTGAGTTATATAGAGGTGCTGAGTATATCGTTGATTTTTTAGCTAAAATCAAAATAGAATTAATAGTAAATGATGAAGATGTTGATAAAACAATAGCTACAATCACAGAAGCTGCAAAAACTGGAAAAATTGGAGATGGTAAAATATTTGTTACTCCAGTTGAAAATGTTGTTAGAATAAGAACAGGTGAAACAGGTAGCGAAGCAGTTTAAAAACTGAAGTAACTTATTACTACTTTTTATAATATCTAGAGAGTGTATTTTTACACTCTCTTTTTATTTGTATAATAATTATACAAAATCTACAAAATCTACAAAATTATCTACTTTTTATGTATAAAAAACATACATTCTAATACTTACCAAAACTGACATATAATATATAATAATTAAAAGAAATTAGAAGGATAAAAATGGATGCAAACATCTCTTATGTAATTGATACGTTTTTTGCAATCTTTGCAATGACGTTAATTATTTTTATGGTGCCTGGATTTGCCATGCTAGAAGCTGGATTGGTTAGAACAAAAAATGTAAGTGCGGTTTTAATGGTAAACACTATGATTTATGCAGTGGCTTCACTTGCATTTTTACTAGTTGGATACTCTATTGCTTTTGGTGATTTTGGAAGTGATAGTATGAGTAAATGGGCTGCGTTTTTATTTCAAATGGCATTTGTTGGTAAGGTAATTAATATTATGTCAGGTGGAGTTAGTGAAAGAGCAAAAGTAATACCATTAGCATTTTTTACTATTATTATGGGAGCTTTAATATATCCTACAGTTGTAAACTGGTCTTGGGGAAATGATATGTTAGATGGTACAATGTTTGATTTAACAATGTATGATTTAGCAGGTTCTACTGTAATCCATAGTACAGGTGGATGGGCGCTTTTAGCTGCGATTTTAATAATAGGTGCTAGAAAAGGAAGATATGTTGATGGTGGAGTTAGAGTAATTCCTGCTTCAAATATTCCTTTAGTTACACTTGGTGCATTTTTATTATGGATTGGATGGTTTGGATTTAATGGTGGTTCGGTTGGTTCAATCTCTTCAAAAGAGAGTGCTGATGCTGTTGCTTTAACTATTATGAATACAAATACAGCAGGACTTGCAGGTGCAATTATTGTTGGTGCATTTATGTATTTAAGATATAAAAGACTTGATATTACTATGGTACTAAATGGAGCTTTAGGTGGATTAGTTGCAATTACAGCAGGACCTGATTTATACAATATTTATACTCCAATTTTAATTGGTGCAATTGGTGGTGCTTTAGTAATTTTTGGAGTATCATTTTTTGATAAATTAAGACTTGATGATCCAGTTGGAGCCCTGTCAGTTCACTTATTAAATGGTATTTGGGGAACATTAGCTGTTGGAATATTTGCAAGTAATGGTACAGATATTACATTTTTAGGTCAATTAAAAGGTGTAGTGGTTGTAGGTGTATTTGCATTTGTAAGTTCATTTATTGTTTTATTCATAATAAATAAAATAGTTCCATTAAGAGCAGATAGAGATGAAGAGATGCAAGGATTAGATGTAGAAGAGTGTGGTTTAGAAGCATACCCAGAGTTTAAACGAGCATTCTAAAAATAGTTTTATAGCAGTGCTTTTTTGACAATCTCTGCGTTGAAAATTTAAAATCACATAGTCACATACTCAAGTATGCTCCTATGAGATTTTAAATTTCCGCCTTGACCTTGTCAAAAAATCCCAACTCTAAAACTATTTTGTCCGTTAATTAAAAGATAAATAAAAATTTAAAAAAATTTAGTTAAAATATACAAATAAAAAAAAGGATTAAACTTGAAAAAGATTGAAGCAATAATCAAACCATTTAAATTAGAAGATGTTAAAGATGCCTTAACTGAGGCTGGTATTACTGGTATGACGGTATCTGATGTAAAAGGTTATGGTAGACAACAAGGTCACTCAGAATTATATAGAGGGGCTGAGTATGTGGTTGATTTTTTACCAAAAATCAAAGTAGAATTAATTGTTGCAAATAAAGATGTTGATTCTACTATTAATTTAATCACTGAAGCTGCAAAAACTGGAAAAATTGGTGATGGTAAAATATTTGTATCTCCAATTGAAAGAATTGTTAGAATTAGAACAGGTGAAGAAGATGAGGAAGCAATTTAGTGAGTAAAGAAATAGTTTTAAACTCACCACTTGATATGCATCTTCATCTAAGAGATGGTGAGATGCTAAAGTTAGTAGGTCCTTTAACTTCAAAAACTTTTGCAGGTGCTCTTATTATGCCTAATCTTGTACCTCCTGTTACAACAAAAGAGGCTTTATTATCTTATAAACAAAGAATAAAAGAGGCTTGTAAAGATGATATTTTTGAACCTTATTTAACACTATTTTTTCAAGAATATTCAAGGGAGTTTTTGGCTAGTATTAAAGATGAAATAATAGGTATAAAACTTTATCCAGCTGGAATTACAACTAACTCTGAAAATGGAGTTGCTGCAATAGATGCTGAAACTTTAAGACCAACTTTAGAAGCTATGAGTGATTTAGGTATTCCTTTATGTGTTCATGGTGAAACAAATGGTTTTGTTATGGATAGGGAAAAAGAGTTTATGCCAATCTATGAAGGTTTAGCAAAAACTTTTCCAAAGCTTAAAATAATTATGGAGCATATTACAACAAAAGATGCTGTTGATTTACTTCCTAAATATGATAATTTATATGCAACTATTACTTTACATCATTTAATTATTACTTTAGATGATGTTGCAGGTGGAATGTTACAACCACATCTTTTTTGTAAACCTATTGCAAAAAGATATGAAGATAGGGATGCTTTATTAAAAGCAGCACTTGAAGCTAATCCAAAAGTAATGTTTGGAAGTGATAGTGCTCCCCATCCAAAACACAAAAAAGAGTCTTGTGGTTGTGCTGCTGGAGTTTTTACATCACCAATTGCACTACAAGTTTTAGCTGAATTATTTGAAAAGCATGAAAAGCTTGATAATTTAAATGCATTTTTAAGTTTAAATGCTCAGAAAATCTATGATTTTAAACCTTTAGTTAAAGATATTACTTTAATAAAAGAGGAGTGTTTAGTTCCAAATATTTATGAAGGATTTGGAGAGAATGTAGTTCCAATGTATAATAATCAAAAATTATCTTGGAGTTTAAAAGAGGGGAATTAAGTTCCTCTCTCCGAAAGAAGTTTTTGAATTTTTTCTTGTGCTTCTTTTGATTTAACTTCTCTCTCTTCTCTCATTTGTCTTAAAATCTCAAGTGTTTCCATTTTTTCATGGTCAATATTTGCTTTTATTTGAATGGCTTTTCTATTATTTGATAAACCACTAACTGCTAAAAATTTCTCTTTATTATTTATGTAAACTTTTGCAGATGATGAGGATGCATTTTTATTAAACAATACAACATCTCCCTCTCTTAAGTCAAGTATCTCTTGGGCTGATAGATAGGTTTCAGCCATAACAGCATCAATATGCATTTTTGCACCTGAAATTAAGGTTGTAATATCTTTTTTTCTACTAGCTTTTCTATTTTTACCCTCAGAAAAAATCTTGGTTACGATTTTATTTAAAAGGGTTTCTATATATGAAATAGGGTAACAAATTGATAAAAAACCTGATTCTTCATCAATTGTAAACTCTAATACAACCAATAAAACTATCTCATGATCTGAAATAATTTGAATAGCATTTGCATTTGTATCTCTTGATTCTATTTTAAAATTAAGAGTTGTTATTTCATCCCATGCTCTATAAAGATGATTAATAAGTAACCTATAAAAGTGGTCAAAGATTTCAACTTCAATCTCTGTTAGCTCTCTATCTAAATTATCACTTGCAGCAACAGCACCACTTCCTAGTAATTCAGCAATAATTTTATGGGAAATTCCAGGGTTACACTCAATTACTATTCTTCCATCAAGTGGTTTTATTGATAATGTATTTAGTGATGTTAGTTGAGGAATTGATAATATAAACTCACCATAAGTCATCTGTTCAATTGAATAAAGTTTTATATCCACTATTTTTCTAAGCATAGCTGATAAATCTGTAATAAGGTCCCTTAGCATTTTGTCATGCAGGGTTGAAAATGCTTTAAACTGCTCATTTGAAATACGATTTGGTTTTTTAAAATCATAAATAGAGTAGTTTTTTTCTTTAGATATTATTGGCTCATCGGCCGTTTTGTCTATATCTTCACCTTGCTCCGCAATATCTAAAAGAGCATCAATTTCATCTTGACTTAAAAATTCTGCCATACTATTCTCTATACTCTAATTCAACATCTAAAGCCCCAAGCTCTTTGATTAGCTTTAGTGTTTCAATAATATCTTTCATTGAAAGATTCATAACTTTCATAGACCTAACTAAATCAGATACTGTGGGTTTTCTTTTTGTATTTATCATTGTGTTATTTAAGTCAACAACTGGCTTATCAGCAATAACAACATCATCACCAATATTCATTCCCTTGTTTTTTCTTAAATCATCCCACTCTAAATCATTTAGTTCGGTTTGTTTAACTCTAATTATAAAGTTTCCCTTTGAGACTGTAACAGGTCCTATTTCAATCTCATTACCTGAAATAATCATTTCTCTATTTAAATCAATAATGATTCTTTGTTTAAATGAAGAGTCTAATTCTATTTGTTCAATTTGTGAAATAAATCTAACCATTGAAATATCATTTGGTTTTTTTA
Source organism: Arcobacter sp. (assembly GCA_965662175.1). Classification (GTDB taxonomy): domain Bacteria; phylum Campylobacterota; class Campylobacteria; order Campylobacterales; family Arcobacteraceae; genus Arcobacter. The sequence continues at coordinate 6,912 of CBFIGT010000054.1, forward strand.
CTTCAACTGTTCTTGTATCATATGCAAAGGCTAAGGGTTTACCAAATTTTTCATTTATTTTTCTTTGAATCATATCAGCATCTTGTGCAGAGGCTTTTAATAAACTAAGTGTTAATTCAGTTTCATCTTTTAAAGAGTATGGAACTTCATTTTCAATAATAGCACCCTCATAAATAATTCCACTAGTTTGATTATCTTCATTTGCTACTATAGTTCCTTGAGCTAAAGCATAAACATTTCCATCAACACCTTTAAGTTGTGTTAATAAAAGTTCCCCATTATCAATAGATTTTGCATCTCCAATAGCTGAAATTTTTACTTTTATCTTATCACCTTGCTTTGAAAAAGGAGGAAGTGCTGAGGTTACCATAACAGCTGCAATATTTTTTGAAGAAATTGATGAAGTGGGAATCTTAATATATGAATTTCTAAGTAAATTTTGTAAACTTTGCATGGTAAATGTTGATTTATCACCTGTTCCTGCAAGTCCAACAACTAAACCATAACCAAGTAGTTGATTTTCTCTAATCCCTACAATATTAGTAATATCTTTTATTGTTTGTGCATGAATTGATAAAAAAAGTAAAAATAATAAAATAATAGTTCTCAATGTTTTACCTCTTCTAATAATTGGTAAATTTTATCTAAATTTATATAAAATTTAGATATTATCAAAGAAAAATAATTTAGGGTTTTCTTTGAATATATATATTTACGGTAGTCAAAACTTTAAAAAAGATATACATGATGAGTTATCTAGAAGCAATATTGATTATAAATTAGGGGATAATGGCCTAATTCAAGATGTTAATTCTATTGACGCATTAAAAGAGTTAATTGAAGATAGCCCTGATGATGTTTTTTTAATTGATGATGGAAAGATAATAAAAGAGAATTTAATAAACTCTAAAATTAAATTTTTAAAACCTAAAGATGGGATTGAACAAAAATATTTAAAAGATATGGGAATAGATGATTTTAGCGTTGATTCTATTCAAGATATTTCAAAACATATTTTAAAAAAGATGAGAGATTTAGGTTTAGATGATGATGAAGATTTTGATGATAGAAACGAAATAGAAAACTCCATATCTGATATTGTAAAAGATGCCTATAGTTTAGAGGATGAAAATAGTTTAGATAGTGAAGAGTATGAAGATAATTATGTGTTGAGTGATGATTTAAAAAACCTTTTGGCTTCTGATAAAGAAGAGAAAGAGCTTATAAAATTAGATAAAATTAATTCAAAAGATAATAGCATGGAAGAATCAAAAAAAATGGAAGATTTTACATCTTTAGAAGAGTTAAGTGAAAATGATATATTAGCAGCTTTTAGTGGAAATGATTTACCCCAAAAAACTCCTAAAACAGAGGGTAAAGAGATTAGTATAAAGCTTGATAATCCAGAAGATATAAAAGATTTTTTAGCAAAACTTCTAAACAGTAAAGCTATAGAAATAACTGTCAAAGTAAAAGAGTAAAAATGGATTTAATGGGTATTGCTCAAAGTACAATAAAAATTATTCTTTTGTTGGGATTACCCTCACTAATTGTAAGTATGGTTATAGGTCTATTAATCTCAATTTTTCAAGCTGTAACTCAAGTTTCTGATGCCTCTTTGACATTTGTTCCGAAGGTGATTTTTGTATCAATTTTTATTCTTATCTCATTGCCTTGGATTGGTGATAATGTTACCACTTACACAAAAGAGTTATGGGATATAATTTTAGTATTTGGTAAAAATGGATGATTGAAAAATTGTATAGTTTGAAGAAAATTCAAAGCGACCAAAAAATGATGTTTAGAGCTGAAATAATGAATTCAATTGATCTTTACAATGAACAAATTGAAGAGTTAAAAAAAAGTATCACTACAGCTTCAGTAGATAGATTTGGAGCAATATCTGATTTTAAAGTTTTGGAAATACATAAAAATACCTTAAAAATGAATGTAAGAAAATTGGAGTCTCAGCGTTCAGTTTTATTAGTAAAACTAAAAAAACTAAATGCAGAGATAGTTGAATTACAAAAACAAAAAGAGCAGTATGCATATATTTTGGATGAACAGAAAAAAGAGGCTTTCAAAAAAATTCTAAAAGAAGAGGAAGAGGCTTCTAGTGAGTTTGTTCAAAGTAAGTATATTGTTGGTTAAAAAGGAGTTTTTATTGCATAAATTATTAATACTGTTTTTTTTAATTTTATCTTTTTCATGTGCTGAAGAGAGTGCGGGTTCTTTTGTGAAAGAGAAGAAAGAGATTATAGCTTTAAAAAACGATTTAAATAAGTTTTATAAAGAAAAAGAAGAAGAGTATCAAAAAAGAAAAAAAGAGTTAGATAGTATATTAAATAAGATAAAAAATGAAAAAAATGATATTACAAAAATTTATCAACAAAATCAAAGAATATTAGAAGATATTAAAGGTGAAGTTGCAAGTAAAACTTCAAAAATATACAATGCAATGAAACCAAAAACAGCAGCAGCAATTTTTGATAATATGATACTAGAGGGAAAAATTGATGATGTTTTTGATATAATCTTAAAATTAAAAGAGAAAAAAGTAACTCAAATTATGAAATCTTTGAGCGTTGAAAATGCTGCAAAGATAACGGGTAAGTTAAAAAATTTTAGTGTAGAAAATAATAAAGGACAATAATGGCTGAAGAAACAACTGAAGAAACTAAAAAAAGTGGTAGCGGAAAAGGTTTAATGATAGTACTTATAGTACTAATCGTTGTTTTACTACTAGCTGTAGTTGGTGGTGGATATTTCTTATATTCTCAAGGTGTATTCTCTCCAAAAGATGATAAGCAGACAGAAGTTGTACAAAAAGAAGAGAGCAATGGAAAAGAGAGATTTAAAGCAAATATTAATGATTTAGTTTTAAATATTACTAATGCTAAGGGTAGAGAAAAACTTATGAAGTTATCTTTTACTGTAAAAAGTAGTGACCCTGCAATAGAAGCTATTGTTGAAGAGTATAAGGCTGAAATAGTAGATGTGGTAATTGCACAAATTAGTGCTAGAAGTTCAGAAGAGCTTTTAACAGTAGGTGGAAAAGCACTATTAAAAGATGAGCTTATAGATGAAATAAATAGAGTTTTAAATGATGCAACAGCCACTAATTCTGATATTCAAAGAAATAGTGTTAAAAATATTTTATTTACCACCTTTGTTATAAAGTAGAATAAAAATGATAGTTGCAGTTAAAAACAGTGGACCTAAAAAAGTTCTAACGAGAGTAATATCTTTATTAGTAGTTATTGCTATGTTTGTTGCATACTATTTTCATATGAGTGAAGAGTTTAGTTCTAAAGAAGAAATATCAAAACAAGAACAAGTTCAAGAGGTGGAGGATACTAAAGCTGAAGAGGCTAAAAAGATTGAGAGATTGATTTTTAGAGAGGTTGAAACAGCCGTTGATTTAGTTGGTCAAGAGTATATTCAAGATGTAAAAATAGTGAAAGATAAAATCTTAATTACCTGTGATACATCAACAAACCTTGACCCAATCAAAGTAAGATATGGAACATTAGCTTTAATAAAAAATAATCTAAATAATATAAAAGTAGCTATTGATATTAGATATATTGTGGAGAGTAAATATAATGAAAAATAAAGAACTACTACTATTATTGATTATTCCTTTTTTTGTGGCTTGTACATCAACAAAACCTGAAATGACTTTTGAAAAACCTCCAGCTCAAGTTTTAAAAGCCCAGCCGGTTGTTCAATATAATAAGGGTTCTTTATATTCAAGAAAAGGTGCATCTTTATTTGCTGATAAAAAAGATTTACAAATTGGTGATATAATTCAAGTAGTTATTGATGAGTCTTTAACTTCAGATACAAGTAACAAAAGAGAGCTTACAAATACAAGTAGTGATGCATTAGGTGGTGGACTTGTTACTCCAATGACTGCAAATACAGCAGCTTTAAACTCTACTGTTCAAAAAGCAGCAAATGCTATTAATAGTGTTGCTGGGATTGATTTTAACTCTACTAGTAGTAGCTCTTTTAAGGGAAATGTAAAAGCAGCAGTTGATGAATCATTTGCTACAACATTATCTGTAATAATTGAAGAGACTTATCAAAATGGTAATTATTATATAAAGGGTTCAAAAGAGATGTTAATTGATGAACAAAAACAAGAGATAATTATTTCAGGTGTAATTAGACCTTATGATATAACATCTGATAACTCAATTAACTCATCACAAATAGCTAATTTGAAAATTTTATATGTTAAAGATGGTGAAGAACAGGATGTTTTACATGTGCCTTGGGGAACAAAAATACTGAAGGCACTTTGGCCTTTTTAATCTAATTTTAAGAATTGTAATGTAATAATAAGGGAATTAATACCCTAAGGAGAAAGTGATGATACATTCATTAAATGTTGCACAAACAGGTTTAGCAGCTTCTAAAGCATCAGTTGAAAATGTAATGAATAATGTCGCTAATGCTAATACTGAGGGGTATAAAAAAAGAGTAGTAGAAACAAGCGAATTAGCCCATGCTGATAGTAGATTATGGGGTAGAGGTGTTACAATTGATGACACAGTTAGAATTAGTAGCCAATACCTTTATGATAATATTATAAAAGAGAATACAAAAGAAAACTATTACACAGAACAATCAACAATGCTTTCAAATATTGAGTCTATATTTAAAGAAACAGACTCTTCAGGTTTCTCAGCTGATTTAGATAGATATTTTCAAACAATAGAGAGTGCTAGAGCTAATCCAACTAATGAAATTTATAAAAATGAATTAAGATTAAATGGACAAATGATTGTTGAAGATATTCAAAGATTGTATAGTGAAATTGAGTCTCAAGAAGAGTTAGCTACAAAAGCACTTGAACAAGATGTTATTGAGATTAATACTATTTTAGAAGATATTGCAACAGTTAATGACAAAATAAATGAGCAAGGTTATGCTTCAAATGATTTACTTGATAGAAGAGATTTATTAGAAAAACAACTATCTTCTTATGTTGATATAAATGTTAATCGAGATTATGAGTATTATGAACTTAAAATTGGTACTGAAGTTGCTGTTAGAAATGATAGTGCAAGAACAATTACAATAAGTGAAACCTATGCTCCTCAAAAAGATAGATATATTAAAGATGATGGCGTTACAAGTAGTATTTTAGATGGTGTAACATTTGATAATGAAGATATTATTGTTTTTGAATTAGATAATTCAAGCTCAGTATCTGTTCAATATGGTGAAGCTATGACTTTTGATTTAGATGGTGATGGAGTAACTGAAAATATAACAGTTGATGAAACAAATTATGTAAGAGCATTAGCATATAAAATTAACAGTAATAGTGATTTATCTTCAAAAGTAAAAGCTTTTAATGGAAACTACTCTTTAGATGATAATGGAAAAAAAGTAACTGATGATAGCAGTGATGCATATTTATTAATAGAATCTAAGATTGATGGATATAGTGAGAAGTTTGATAGTAGAGTATCTTTTATTGAAAGTGCCCATTCAGAAGCAACATATTCATACACACCACTTACACAAGGTACTGATAAATTAAGTGTAAGTAGCTTAAGTAGTGATGATGGAACTTCTATTGAGCATACATTTACTTTAACAACTACAAGTACAGGTAGTGAAGTGTGGGATATAGAGCTTACAGATACATATGGATATTATGCAGCAACTCCTACTTTTGAACCTGATACAATAAGTTATGATGAAACAAATGGGACTATTTCTTTACCAGCAGGTGTTGATACTTTTAAAGTCTCTTATAGTACAAATGATTTAGCAGAAGCTGGAACAAACCAAGTTTATGGAATTAAAATAACAGATGCAACAGCTACACCAACTGAATTAGAATCTGAAGTTACAATTGTAGATACAGATATTGGGACAGTTAATAGTATTTATAAAAATGAAGAACAAAGTAATAAAGCTACAAACACAATATCTCTTAATTTATTTGATGAAGAGCTTGTTGTAAGCGGTGGAAAAGTAAAAGCGATTTTAGATAATTTAACAACAGAGTCAGGAAATAATAAATTTACAGCTTACAAAGAGGATTTAGATAATTTTGTTAAAACCTTTACAGATATAACATCTAGTTATTTTAAAAATGATGATGCTTCTTATATTTATGGAGAAATTGCAAGTGATGAGAGTTCTGAAGTTCCTGATGATATAAATTTATTTAGTGGCTCAAACGTAAAAACTTTTACTTTTAATAGTTCAGTAGTTGGAGATTTATCACAAAAAGATTTAGATTACTTAGCAACTATACAATGGAAAGATGATATCTCTTTTAGCGGTTTTGGACAAGGTGATAGTGTTGTATCTTCTGATAATGCAACTAGCTCTTTATCTGAATTTTATCAGGATTTACGAATTAATATATCAAGGGATAAAGAGAATAGTGATTTTTTAGTGGATACTCAAAAGGCTATTAATGAATCTCTTACTTTATCTTACGACCAAATGACAAAAGTAGATAATGATGAAGAGATGGTAAATTTAATTAAATTTCAAGCAGCATATACAGCAAATGCAAAAATAATTACAGTTGTTGATGAGATGCTTAACACACTACTTAATATGAGATAAGGAGTAGATTATGGCTGATGGTATATTAGGTTTAGGTACAGGTCAAGCTAGTACATTAAATCAAGAATTAATTGATAAGTTAAAAGAGGCTGAAAGATCATCTACTGTAGCTCCTATAGAGACAGATTTGGAAGATTGGGATATTGAATCTGAAAAAATGAGTGAGATTAGTTCTATAACTAAAGATTTTTTAGAAACAGTAAAACCTTTTGACCTTTTTATTACATCAGGAGTAAACTCTTTTAATAGTAAATCAGCTTCAACATCTGGAGAATCAGTTGTTTTTGATGCAGTTGATGTTGCTAATTTAAATGTTGGAATTACAACTGTAAATGTTTCTCAATTAGCTCAAAAAGATGTTTATCAATCAACTGTAATAGCTGACATAACTTCAACAATTTCAGGTACAGATAATAATGATAAACTAACTATTAATGGAACAGAATACTCTACATATGGAAAAAGTTATGAAGATTTAGTGGAAGAGATAAATTATAATGTAGATTTAAACGCTTCACTTGAACAAGTAGGAACAGATTCATATAGATTAGTAATAAAAAGTGCAAATACAGGTATAGATAATGCTTTAGAAATAGTTGAAACAGGAATTAACTTAGGTTTAAGTCAATATACATCAGGAGCTGATATTACTCAATCTGATGTTCCTTTAGCTGGATTAGATTTGACTATAAATGGAACTACATTTACAACAGATGGGATAGAGGATTATTCTGAGTTTATTGCTAGAATAGATTCTGATGCATCTTTTGATGCCTCAATAGTTGATGGCAAAGTTTTAATAAGAGCTACAGATGGAAGTGCTTTAGATATTACAAATGATGATTTAGCATTAGATATGAAAAATAATAATCATACCTTATCAGCACAAAATCTTTTGGCAACAGTTGATGGAATTAGTTATGATATTGCTTCAAATACTATGACTGTAGATAATGGATTAAAAATAACAGCTGTTGATGAGGGTAAATCTTCTATAAATGTTGAGAAAGATACAACAGAAGTTGTAACACAAGTGCAAACATTTATAACAGCATATAATGCTTATGTTGAAATATTAAATAATGAGATTTATTCAGATGAATCTAGTGTAGAAGATAAATCTGTATTAAAAGATATTTTGTCACAAGTTAAAAGTATGATGTTTGGTAATTATGGAAGTGATAATGATTTAAATCTATTTAGTTTTGGTTTTGAATTAAATAAAGATGGTGAGTTAAGTTTAGATGAAGCCGCTTTTAATACAGCACTAACAGATGATTTTCAAAGTTTAGAAAATCTTTTTATTGGATCTGCAGAAAGTGAGGGTTTTGGTACTCAACTTAAAGAGTATATAGATGATTTAGATGGTTATAATGGTTTATTAACTTCTTATGAAACAGATATGGATGAGAGAAAAACAAAACTAGAAGAAGAGTTAGAAAAAGCTGAAGAGGACTTGGACAATAAATATAGTTTATTAAGTCAACAGTTTGCTGATTATTCAGCAATTATAACTAGGTTTAATTCTCAATTTGCTTCTTTAGAAATGATGATACAACAATCTGTTGCTTCTAATTAATTTTAATTCTGATATAATTTGTATTTAGAAAATAACGGAGTACTTTTAGTGGGAATTGAAGTTTATAATCAACAAAATGCGATAAGTAGTGACCCTTATGTATTAATTTTAAAGTTATATGAGGGTTTGTTAAAGTATCTCTCTTTTGCTGAAGAAGCAATGGAAAATGGGGATATTGAAGAAAAATTTATATATATTAATAAATCTATTGCTATTTTTGATGAGTTAAGAAATGTTCTTGATTTTGATGGTGGAGATATTGCTCATTATTTAGATGGTCTTTATTTATATCAAATTGAAATTCTTTTTACAGCAGGAATAAATGATAATATTAATTTAATACATCA
>CBFIGT010000055.1:0-15360 GCA_965662175.1 Arcobacter sp.
CGATTATTCTGGGAGAGTCTCTTTACTTATTGTAAAACGTCCAGATATGTTTGGTTTTAGAAATCCCGGACTTATGAGAATTCCTATAGAAAATGCAATTAGTGGTGGAGAGAGTGATTGTAGAAATAGAACCATTCATCAAATGTTTTTATTAATAGGTTTGGGTGAAAGAGCAGGTTCTGGTCTACCTAAAATTTTTAGCGGTTGGAGTTCTCAACATTGGTCTAAGCCATTATTATATGAAAAACAAGAGCCTGAACAAACTCTTTTAGAACTTCGTATGATTAATTTATTTGATGATTCTGTTATAAATAATTTAATAGAAATTTATGGAGATAGATTTAAAAAATTAGATAATACAAAGAGAGTGATTTTGGCTACAACTTATTTAGAAAAAGTAGTTAATCATTCTAGGTTAAATGAAATAATAGATGCTCATTCTCATGATATTTCCACAATTCTAAAACAACTTGTAGAAGATAATTTCTTAAATTCTGATGGTATAGGTCGAGGTAAAGTTTATTTTTTACCTTCAAGAAATTTCAATATTCCAAATGATTTTACTTTTGAAGGTCCGGACATAAGTACAAAAGGTCCGGACATAAGTACAAAAGGTCCGGATATAATTTATGATTTAAAAATATTAGAATTGGATGAAAGAAATAGACTAGAAAAAATCTCTTATAAAATTAGTAATACCCCTAGAATTAAAGATAAAAATGAATTAAAAGAAATTATTCTTAAGTTATGTTCAAATAAATACATTGCTTTATCTGTTCTATCCCAACTGTTAAATAGGTCATCAGATTCTTTAAGAAAGCACTATCTAAATCCAATGGTAAAAAATGGCAATTTAATTAGAGCTTATGAAACTAAACCTAATCATCCAAATCAAGCATATAAAGTTTCAGATAATATATAAGAGGATTCTCTTATATATTAATCTCCCCAAGGCTCTGGATTTCCTACTACTTTAAAGATCTTATTATTTACAGCATTACAAACATCAATTGCTAGATTTACAAGTCCGCTATATGCTCCATAACTCACCTTTTTTTCTTGATTTACATCCACAAAGGCTACTTTTTTCTTTATGGCTGTATAAAGGCTTCTTCCCCCTGCTAATAAAATATCTATATTATGTTCATCTATTAGTTTTGCTTGTTCGCTTCCTGGGTCCTTCATCAGTATTTTTACATATTTTGCACAAATCTCTTTATCTTCTAGGGTTGCTTTTTTTACGCTAGTTGCTACCACATCAATTCCTATATCTTGTAAGGCTGAAGCTATTGACCAGGTTTTATTTCCACCTGTATTTAAAATAGCTTTTTTACCCTCTAATATTTTTTTATAGGGTAATAAGGCTTTTTCTAGTTTTTCTTCCTCTTCTTGGATAACTTTTTCGGCTCTTTTTTTTAGCTCTTCATCTCCAAAGGCATTTACTATACTTTTTATGGCGTTTGTTGTATCTCGTTTTCCATAAAATGAGATACTTATATATGGAATATTGTATTTTTCTTGCATTTTTCTTGTTAGGCTGATTAGTGATTTTGCACAAACTATTACATTTAGTTTTGCCCTATGGGCCATTTGGATATTTTCTATTCTTCCATCACCTGCTAATGTTGAGACGATTTTGATACCTATTTTTTCTAGTATTGGAGTGTATTGCCACATATCACCTGTCACATTATATTCACCAATTAAATTTATTCCAAAAGGGTGAATCTCTTCTGGCTCTTTTGTACCTATTAGTTGATGTAAAACTGACTCCCCTCCAAGTCTTGAACCAAGGTTTTTACCACCTACAAAACCAGGAGAGTGAATAACTACTACAGGGATACCATGTTTTTGTTCCATACGATTACAGACATTATCCATATCATCACCAATCATAGCTGTAACACAAGTTTCATATACAAAAATACCTTTTGGATTTTTATGTTCAACTATATAATCAATAGCCTCTTCTAGCTTTTTATCTCCACCAAAAATCACATCATTTGTATTTACATCTGTTGTATAACCTGTAATTGTATTATTTTCACCTATATGTGAAGTTAGGGTTTGTCTTGTTTCCCAAGAAGCTCCTATACAAGTTGCAGGAGAGTGTACTAAGTGAATAACATCAGCATAAGGAAAAAGTGCAATTTGAGCTCCCTCAAATGCACAACCACCACTTGTAGCTCCTGGTTTTGGTTTGTCACATGATGACTTTTTTATTTTATTGTGAGAACAGGCACTCTCATTTAGTAGCTCTTGAATTAGTTTTTTGTTTACCATAATAGACTCTTTGTATTCAAAATATTTTATAAAGATGCAAAAACTATTCCACTATCTATGATGGAACAGTTTTTGCATAGGTGTATTTAACAAATACAAAAGGAAATAAAATGATTGCGATACCACTAAGTAAGGATAGTTCAACAATAATTTCAGACCTATATGGAAATGCTCCATATTTTGCACTACTAGATTTAAACTCAGGATACTTTTCTGTAGCTGAAAATGAGGGTTGTGGAAATGGAATAGAAACTGCACAATGTGTCAAAGATTTAGGAGCAAGTTCAACTCTATTTTTTCATATGGGTGAGGGTGTTTATAAACAACTAGTAGAAGATGGTATAAAAGTTTATAGTGCATCAAAGGTTTTTTTGACTATTGAAGAGATATATAGAAGTTTTTTAAATAACACATGTAAGCTTGTAACAGAAGCTAATTATGAGCATCTATTAGATCCAGGGACTAGTTCTTGTTCTTGTGAGTGTGATAAAAACTAAAAAGATTAAAAAGTTTTAGTATGGAAAAGAGTTTAGAATATTATCTTAAATTGGATTATCCATTTGAGTGTTATAGTGGTGAGCATGAAGTTGGAGATGCTTTTTTGGTTGAGTTTTTAGATTTTGATATAAAAGCCTCAAGTGAAGATGTAGATGAAGCAATAGAAATCGCCCATGACTATTTGAAAGAGCATATAAAAAAAGAGTTAGAAGCTAAAAGAGAGCTACCAAAACCCAATGAAGGAAGAAGATTTATGAAACATAGAGAAGCATTAGCTGCATATAAAAGTAAAGATTTTGATAAAGCTTTATCAATTTGGAAAGAAGAAGCAAAACTTAAAAATGACCAAGCTATGGCAAATCTTGGTTTAATGTACTTAAAGGGTGAGGGTGTAGAAAAAGATTATACACTTGCAAAAGATTGGTTTGAAAAAGCTAGCTCTTATGATAATGATTCAGCAAACTTCAATTTAGCACTTATGTATCAAACAAAAATAGGTGTTGAAGAGGATTTGGAAAAGGCAATAGATTATTTTAGACGAGCTGTTTCTAAAAACCATACCCAAGCAGCTTTTAGATTAGCACTTATTTTACTTCAAGATAGACAAAATATAGAGGGTGTTAAAGAGGGATTTGAGTGTATGTTAAAAGCTGCTAAAAGTGGTCACACTATGGCAACTATTCAACTAACAGGTAGTGATAAAGAGTTACCAAGTGATTGTGAGTTAAATGAGCAGTTTAGAGCCCAAGATTTAGCAAAACAATTAGAGATTATAAATGACACTTTAGATAGATTTGTAAGACCTATTTTACTTAAAGATGGTGGAAATATTTTATTAATTGATTATAAAAACGAACCAGAGATTGAACTTAGACTTGCATATCAAGGTGCTTGTGTTGGGTGTTCTATTGCTAGTACTGGAACTTATGAGATGATAAAAGGGACTATGGAAAAAGTAATTGATCCAAGAGTTAGAGTATATATATTATGAAAATTGCATTTGCTTCAAAAGATAATATTTATGTTAATCAACACTTTGGTTGGTGTAAAGAGTTTTTTATTTATGAGATAAAAGATGACTCTTATACTTTTGTTAAATCAGTTGATTCTTCTATAGAAATTGATGATGAGGTAGAGAAACTAATGTATAAAATAGAGTGTTTAGAAGATAGTGATATTTTATATGTACAACAAATAGGACCAAAAGCTTCAAGAATGGTAAATGCCTCAAAAATATTTCCTATGCAATCTGGAAATGAAGAAGAGAAAATAGAAGATATTTTAAATAAATTGATAAAAATGCAAGAAAATCCTCCTATATGGATGAGAAGATTGATTGCAAATTAAAATAATGGATAGCAAATGGACACTTCAAAACCTTTAGAAATAGCACCAAATATCTATTTTATAGGCTCTTTTGACCCTGATATTAGAACCTTTGATATTATAATGAAAACAGCAAATGGTTCTTCATATAATGCCTATTTGATAAAAACATCTGAGGGTGTGATAATTGTTGATACTGTAAAACTAGAGTTTCAAGATGAATTTTTTAAAAAAATAGAATCACTTTGTTCTTATGATGAGATAAAGTATGTGATTTCCCATCACTTAGAACCTGATCACGCAGGAGCAATTCCAGCTCTTATAAAAAAAGCCCCTCAAGCTAGAGTACTTATTTCTCCACAAGGTGGAAATATGTTAAAAGCTATAACTCAAAATGAGAACATAGATTTTGAAACAGTTTGGACAAATAAAAGAATAAAACTTGGAGATAAAACTATTAAGTTTCTTACAACGCCATATTTACACTGGCCTGAGACACTTAGCTCTTATGTTGAAGAGGATAATCTACTTTTTTCAGGGGATGTTTTTGGTAGCCACTATTATGATAAAAGATTGTTTGATGATTTAGTTGGTGATTTTTCTTATGCTTTTAAATACTATTATGACCATATTATGAGACCTTTTAAATCCTATGTTTTAAATGCTTTAAAACTTTATGATAAATTAGATATTCAAATAATAGCTACCCTTCATGGGCCTATTATTAGAGAAAAACCATATAAATATATAGAACTATATAGAAAATGGAGTTTAGCAAGACCTGATAATATTAAACAAAATAATAAAATCATCTCTATTTTTTATCTAACAAGTTATAAAAATACAAGAGATATGGCTGAGGCTATTTTTGAGGGTGCTGAAAGTAATAAAAGTATAACAGCTAGTTTATATGATTTAGCCTCTGTTGATGAAGCAAATATGATAAATATACTTGAAGAGAGTGATGGTATAATTATTGGAACACCTACAATTAATGCAGATGCACCAAAACCTGTTTGGGATTTACTCTCTTCTATGATGTATATTGAAAAAAGAGGAAAAACCGGTGGTTCTTTTGGTTCATTTGGTTGGAGTGGAGAAGCTCCTGATATGATTATTGAGAGAATGAAAGCCTTACATTTTAGGGTTCCCCCAATTGATCCTATGAAAATAAAACTAATTCCTACAAAAAAAGAGATTGAAGATTGTTTTGATTATGGTGTTGAGTTTGCTGAAATAGTAAATGGAAAAATGATTGAAATGACTATGAATTAATTGGTGATGAGTATACAAAACTTGACTAAAACTTAGATACTCATCACCTATTTGTTTATAAAATATTTAATTTGTACCCTATTCCACCTTGAGAAACTATTGTATCTTTTGGTAGTTTTTTTCTTAATCTTTTGATTAAGGCTCTTATATTTTCATTTGTAGTTAAATCACCCTCCCAAACATACTGTTCAATTTGTTCAAAACTTATCACTTTGTTTAGATTTTTTGCAAATAAATTAAAGAGTAAAATCTCTTTTTTTGCTAATTTTATCTCATTTTTTTTAATATCTAAAAGTAACTCTTTTTCAATATTATAAATAAGATTTTCTTTTAAAACTAACTCTTTTTTAGTGTAATTACAAAGTTTTTCAAGCTTTAACTCAAGCTCATAAATATAAAAAGGTTTTTTCAAATACTCATCACAACCTCTTACATAAGCATCTTTTATTGTCTCTAACTCTACATTTGCACTTATTATGATTGAGGGTGTTTTATCATCCATAACTCTTATCTCTTTTAATAAAGTAAGACCATCAATTCCTGGAACATTTATATCTAAAATAAAACAGTCATATCCATTATATATGGCTTCAAGGGCTTCTTTTCCATTTTCAAACCAATCAATATGATAGTTTTTTGCCTCTAAAGCATCAATAATTAAACTTGATAATCTTTTATTATCTTCAAGTAATAATATTTTCATAAGATATTCTCTCCATTTTTTATAGATATTAATATTGAAGCACCCTCTTTTGATTTTAGAGCTTCTATTTTACCATTCATTTTATCTTCAATAAGTAGTTTTACCATGTATAAACCAAATCCATCACCATCTTTTTTACTTGTGAAAAATGGTTCAAATACTTTTTCAAGATGTTCATTTTTTATTCCTATTCCATTATCTTTTATTAAAATGTGAGTAAAAAACTCTTTGGAATAGACATCTATTGAGATTTTACCCTCAATATTTTCACTCTTTTTTCTTTTTAGTATACTATCTCTACAGTTATTTATGATACTTAAAATACACTGTTTAAACTCATTTGGGTAACCATATATTGTAAAAACCTTATCTTTCTCATAGTTTAAATCAACACTTATATAGTTATATTTTATATTATGCTCAACTACTCTTAAAAGTTCAGTCATAGCTGATTTGATATCAAATTCACTTTTTGCTAGTGAGGGTTTTATAAAGCTTCTAAAATCATCAATAGTTTTTGTCATATATTGAACTTGAGTCATAATTTCATCTACAAACTCTTGGCTATCCTCTTTTGTAAGATCCCTTTTACCTCTTTTATATAAGAGTTCTTGGGCAATAGTTGAGATTTCAATTAGAGGCGTTTTCCATTGGTGGGCGATTGAGGTCATAATTTCACCAATTTCAGAGAGTTTTGAACGTTGGATTAAAAACTGTTCATTTTTCTTTTGTTTTGCAAGTTTTATTTCTAGTTTTACTCTTTTAACAATATTTACAATAAGTCCTATAATAAGTAGTATTAGTAATGGCATAAGTAAAAAAGCACTATCTATAAATTTTCGATATTTTTCAAAGAATCCTTTTGGCTTATTTATCAAAGTGGCTAACAAAGAAATATCAGAGTTATTCAAATTATATTTTTTGATGATATTATAATCAAAATAGTATTTTGAGGTTGGGGTATCAATTTTTATTGAAGATGGTTTTGCGCCATTGATTATCTCAAATGCTTTTTTTGCAGCTAAAGAGCCTTGTTCTATTGGATTTACAACAATTCCACCAATTACACCCTCCCCCAAATGGATTTTATTTAGTACAAAAATAGGATATTTTGAGTTTTGAAAAAATACTCTTAGATTATTATATGGAATATATCTTCCTTTTATATCACTATATAAACTTGTAAATAAAACAGCACTATTTTTGGGTAAAGAGTTGACTTTTTCTTTTAAGCTTGTAATATCAATTTTATTATCATAAATGATTTTAAATCTATTTTCAAACTTTTTACTCGCACTTAAGATTTGATTTTGAATAGCTTTTGAAGATAAGGTATTATCGCTTATTATGTACAAAGTATCTAGGTTTTTGATAGTTTTTTCGATTAATTCTATATTTTTCTCTATCTCTTTATACTCAACTACTCCTGTAACGTATCTTCTTAAATCTTTAGGAATCATATCTTCTTTGAAGTTTTCTACTCCTGTAAAAACAATAGGAATATTGTTGAATATTTTTTTATGATGATTTAAAGCAAAATTAAAGGCATAATTATCAGCTGCAATTAGAACTTCATATTTTCTACTTGAGAATTTTTTTTCATAAAGATTCAATAAACTATCAAAATACTCTTTTGTGTTTATTTTTTTACTATCCATATACTCAACAGTTAGTTCATAATCAGGGTGTTTTTCTAAAATCTCTTTTATTCCATAGGTAATATTATCAGTCCATTTAAGACCCATATTATATGAGTGTAATAAAAGAATCTCTTTTTGAGAGTTAGCGTATGTATATGATAAAAATATAAGTAAACTTAGTAGTAGTCGCATTTGTCTCTTTTGGTTTTCTTCCATTTTATCTAAAATTTCTTTACTATAAAGGGATTAAAGCCCTTTATAGTCTTATTATTTAGATAAAAATCAATGAACCAATAATAATAGCACTTAGATATAAAGCTCCAAAGATTGCTCCTAAAGCCCACCATCTTCCTTGTGAAATATATCCAGCACCATACCAAATAGGTGAAGGACCTGTTGCATATGGAGTGATAATCCCCATAACCCCTAAACTACCAGCTAGTAAAATAGAGAATGGAATTAATTGCTCAGGTGTCATAAGTTTTACAGCAATTGCTAAGAATATTGGCATCAAAGCAGTTGTATGAGCTGTTGTACTAGCAAAGAAATAGTGTAATAAAAAGAACAATAACAACATGGAAATTATTAAACTTGTTGGAGTCATATTTACTAAATATGGCTCAGCGGTATTTCCAATCCAAGTTAAAACTCCAACTTTTTTAAGTCCTGAAGCCATAGCTACAAGTGAAGCAAACCAGATTAATACATTAAACGCCGCTTTATTTGAAATAACATCATCCCATGAGATAATATTTGCTAATACCATTACACAAACAACTGCAATAGCTGCTGTAGTAGAGTGAATACCAAATGTTTTACCAAATATCCAAAGAACCAATGCTACAACAGCAAGTCCTGCCATTAGATACTCTTTAGCTGTAACCGAACCTAATTTTTGTAACTCATCAGCTGCCCAAGCAGGAGCTTCGGGAGATTTTTTTTGTGTTGGTGGATATACAATATATACTAACCAAGGAGTTAGTAAAAATAGTGGTATCATAAGTGGTAACATAATTGAAGCCCAAGCTGACCATGAAATAACATTTCCTGTACCTTTGTTGATTAAATCAACTGCTAGTAAATTTGGAGCAAGTGCTGTTAAAAACATAGAGCTTGTAACACAAGTAATAGCAATAGCAACCCAAGAGATATAAGAACCTAATTTTCTAGGATCATTATCAGGAGTTGAATCAAAAATCAAAGGAATATTACTAGCAATAGGATAGATAGTCCCTGCACTTCTTGCTGTATTTGATGGCATAAATGGTGCTAAAATCAAATCAGAAAAAGCAACCGCATAACCAAGACCTAATGAACTTTTTCCCATATATTTAATCATAATAAGAGAAATTCTTCTTCCAAGACCTGTTTTTTTGTATCCAAGTGCAAACATAAAAGCTGCAAAAATAAGCCAAATAACTGTATTTGAAAACCCTGAAAGTGCCCATGAGATATTCTCTTTTGAAGATGGTCCCATTAAACCTAAAACCGCTGTTAGTGAAATTCCTACCATACCAATTAGTGCTGCAGGAACTGGCTCTATTACAAGACCAACAACGACAGCAAAAAATATAGCAAGGAAATGCCAAGCGTTTACACTTAAACCCTCAGGTGCTGGAATAAACCAAAACACCACTAATACCGCTAGAGGTATTATATATTTAACTGTTTGTGACATAATGTCTCCTTTAAATCTTATATCAAATTATAAAATAGTTAAGGGGACAAAAATGAGACTTTTAATAGGAAGTTTTTAGAATTTTAGATTTTTCAAATAATCACTAATTTTAGGTATATTATCTTTTCTACAAACCAAACAAGTGGGGATATTTGCGGTTTTTTTATTTAGTTTTTTTATTTTTACATCATTTATAAACCCTAGTTTTTCAACTAGATTTGTAGGTAGTAGTGTTTTTCCCATTCCAGCTTTTACACAAGCTAAAATTGTCTCTAAACTCCCAAAAGATAAGCTTTTATCTACTATTATGCCTTTTTTCTCATAGTAGTCTTTTAAAAACTCATCATAAGCACAGCCCTCTTTAAATGATAAAATCACATTTGGTGTGTTTTCCTCTTTTGGCTCTACAATTGCAATCTCTTCTTCAAATTTTTGTAAAACCACTAACTCACTATATTTTGGTTCTCCACTTACAAAGGCTATATCAACTTTATAGTTTAAAATCAAATTTATCATATCTCTTGTGGTACCTGTTAGAAGTTCTAGTTGTATTTTGGGAAAATCTTGATGAAGTTTCATCAAAAAAGAGGATATTCTAACAGCTGCATTACAATCTGTTGAGCCAACTATTAGTTTTTGTTGTTTTATATTTTGCATATCTAAAACAGCTGCTTCAACTTTTTTCACTATTTCTACTGCATGTTTATAAAGTTTTTCCCCCTCAAGGGTTAAAATAACACCCTTTGGAATACGATGAAACAGAGTACAAGCTACGGATTTTTCTAGTTGTTTTATTCTTGATGTTACATTTGATTGGGCAAAACCTAGCTTTTTTGCTGCTAAGGTTACACTCTTTTCTTCAGCTACTACTACAAAAACTTTGAGAAGATTTGAATCCATATCACTTTTCCTTATATCATCAATCACGATTTAATATTTGACATTACATCACTTTTAGTGATATTATACAAGAAATTATATATTTAAACAAGGCACTTTATGAGTTTAAATCTTTTAGATAGAAATAATAACTTAAGTATTTTAATAGCAGGTATTTTTGCTGTAATTGTTGGGCTTGGTATCTCAAGATTTGTTTTTACATCACTTTTACCAAATATGTTAGATGGATTTTTGGATATTACCTTTGCTGGAATTTTAGCCTCAATTAATTTTGCTGGATATTTAAGTGGCTCTATTTTATCAATATTTATAAAAGATATAAATCAAAAAGTGATACTTTTTAGAATAGGACTTGTGTTAGTTATTATTTTAACTTTTATACAAGGGATAACTTTAAATGAGACTATATGGATTATTTCTAGGGTAATGGCTGGTTTTGCTGGAGCTATGGCTTTTGTGGTTGGTTCTGCAATTGTTATGACAAAGCTTCAAATGGAGAGTAAAACAAAAGCTATGGGAATACATTTTTCAGGAATTGGTTTTTCTATTTTGACAACAGATTTAATTAGCAGGGGAGTAATTGATATTAGTTCATCATGGCAATACTCTTGGTTAGTTTTATCTTTTGTGGCTTTGGTTTTATCACTTTATTCTGCTTATATTCTATCTTTTGATAAAAAAGTTGATACAAAAATAGTCAAACACAAAGTTGATAAATCAATATTTACGGTATTTGTAATAATTTTAATTATTGCATATTTTACAGAGGGTGTTGGTTTTGTAGTTCAAGGAACATTTTTACCTGATATTATCAACAACTTACCAGGTCTTGAGGGTTATGGAAATTTAACTTGGACATTAGTTGGACTAGCTGGAATTCCATCTTGTATTATTTGGTTAAGATTAGCTCATAAATATGGAAGTGTAAATATAATTATAATCGCTCTTGCTTTACAAACAGTGGGAATTTTAATACCAACTTTTACAAGTAATATGTATATGAATCTATTTAGTGGTGTTTTATTTGGAGGTACTTTTGTTGGACTTGTAGGGCTTTTTATGACTTTAGGTGGACATTTAGCAAAAGGGAACCCTGTTGTTTTAATGGGTGCTTTAACCACATCTTATGGAATAGGTCAAGTTATAGCTCCTTTATATTCTGTATATTTAATTGATAAATTTGGTAACTATGATTATGCTTTATATTTAACAGCATTTATAGTAATTTCAGGAATTATTTTACTTCTTTTTGCTAAAAGGTTTGACACAATTAAACATTAAAATCTTTTTTAAAGCTATGATAAATTACTTAAGTTTGATACTTTATAAACAACATCTTTAAGTTCATTTAGTTTTTTGATAATTGCATCATTACAGTGTTTATCCATCTCATATCTTGTCTCCATAAAATCATAGATATTATCAATATTTGAAAATAACTCTTTTAATAACTGCTCTTTTATTTGCTCTTGGATGCTCATTTTAATTCCTCTAATATTTATCTTTATAACAACGCTTTTTTCTTATATGCAAATTTTATTCCAAGCTTTTTACTCTTTTTTCTATGGAACGCTATGTGCATAAGTCAAAACAGATAACAAAATAAAGGAGATACTATGAGTTGTTCTTGTACATCTACTAGTACACAAGAGGAATTACAGCAAGAGGTTATGGATAAGATTAATAATCATCCATGTTATTCTGAGGGTGCTCATCAACACTATGCGAGAATTCACGTAGCTGTTGCACCTGCATGTAATATTCAGTGTAACTACTGTAATAGAAAATTTGACTGTTCTAATGAATCAAGACCTGGCGTAACATCTGCAAAACTAAGTCCCGAAGATGCTGTTAAAAAGGTTTTATATGTTGGTGGTGATATTCAGCAACTATCAGTTGTTGGAATAGCAGGACCTGGTGATGCTTTAGCAAATCCTGTTAAAACATTTGAAACATTTAGAATGCTTCAAGAGAAAGCACCTGATTTAAAACTATGTTTATCAACAAATGGATTAAGACTTCCAGAGTTTATTGATGAGATTGAAAAGTACAATGTTGACCATGTTACAGTTACTATTAACTCAGTTGATCCTACAGGAGCAGTTGGAGCTGAAATTTATCCATGGGTTCACTGGAATCATGAAAAAGTATTTGGGGCTGAGGGTGCGAAAATTCTATTAGAGCAACAACTACTTGGTATCAAGATGTTAACAGATAGAGGAATTTTAGTAAAAGCAAACTCTGTTTTAATTCCGGGAGTTAATGATAAAGAGTTACCAAATGTTGCTAAAAAACTAAAAGAGTTAAATGTATTTTTACATAATATTATGCCACTTTTATCTAAACCTGAATATGGTACTTATTATGGACTTAATGGACAAGAGAGTGCAACTGATCAAGAGGTAATGGCAGCACAAGAGGCTTGTGGAATGGATATGAAACTAATGAGTCATTGTAGACAATGTCGAGCTGATGCTGTTGGACTTATTGGTGAAGATAGAGGAGAAGAGTTTACTCCTGATGTTTTCCAAAATATGAATTGGGAAGAGTTACAAGATCAATATAATATGGAAGCACGTGCTCAAAAACATGAAGTTATCGAGAACTGGAGAGCAGCATTAGACCAAGCTAATGATAGAATTAAAATAGAACAAGCTAGCAAAAATGAATTAAGTAGCACAGGCGAAACAAAACTAGTAGCTGTTACAACTTCTGGTGAGGGAACTATTAACTTACATTTTGGTAGTGCAACTGAGTTTTTAATTTATGAAGCTGGGGATAAGGCTATTAAATTTTTAATGCATAGAAAAGTTGAAAATGCTTATTGTAAAGGACCTGAAGATTGTGATGGTTCATATCCTATTGAAGAGATTAAAAATACTCTAAAAGATGTGGATATTCTTTTAACAGAGAAAATTGGTGGCTGTCCTCAAGATGAGTTAAACTCAATTAATTTGATTTCTGATGATTCATATGCTTTACAGCCAATTGAAAAATCAGTTTTTGAAGCGGTTAAAAAGCATTTCTATAAAAAAGAGCTAGTAGCAGAAGCTGGTTAATTTTTTAGGGAATAGCTTTTGCATATAAGTTTTATATGAAAAAAGGCAAAAAAATGTTTATCATCAATGACACCACATTAAGAGATGGAGAACAAGCTCCTTATGTAGCATTTAATACAAAAGAGAAGTTAGATATTGCACAAAAGTTGTATGAAGCGGGAGCTGATGAACTTGAAGTTGGTATTCCTGCAATGGGGAAAAAAGAGCAAGATGATTTAAAAGAGATTCTTGCACTTAATCTTCCTATTCAAATTATGAGTTGGAATCGTGCTACTTTTAGTGATTTGGAAGCCTCTTTAAGTTGCGGACTTAAAGCAGTTGATTTATCTATTCCTGTTTCTGATATTTTAATTGATGTGAAATTTGGTGGTGATAAACAAAAGGTTTTAGCACAACTTGAAAAAGTTGTTCTTGAAGCTAAAAAAGAGGGTCTTTTTGTTTGTATTGGTGGTGAAGATTCAAGTAGAGCTGATATGAATTTTTTAAAAGAGCTTTTGGCTTTTGGAAAGAGTCTTGGAGCAAATAGATTTAGATATTGTGATACGGTTGGAATTTTAACTCCAAATAAAACTTATCAAAATATCAGTGAACTTACAAGCTTAGATTTACTTGATATAGAGATGCACACACACAATGATTTTGGTATGGCAACGGCAAATGCTATTTCAGGGTTTGAAGCAGGAGCAAAAAGTGCTAATACTACAGTTATTGGCTTGGGTGAGCGCGCGGGCAACGCATCTTTTGAACAAGTACTTATGAGTTTGGCAAGACTTTTAGGGAAAAATAGTGAGATTAAATCTGATAAATTAAAGTCACTAATTCAAACAGTTGGAAAAGCTTCAAATAGAAGAATTGATTCTAACTTACCTATTGTTGGTGAATATATCTTTTCACATGAATCTGGAATTCATGTAAATGGTATGATGAAATCAAAAAGTGCTTATGAACCTTTTACTCCAACAGAAGTTGGACTTCAAAGATGTTTTCCTATTGGTAAACATTCAGGAACCTCAACTCTACTTTATCATTTACAAACATTAGGAATAGAAGCTTCAAAAGAGTCCTTACAAAAACTTTTACCTCTTATAAGAGAGATAGTAACAAATAGAAAAAGAGTTCTTGATACAAAAGAATTGGAAGAGTTATACTTATGTTCGTTGGATATTTAAGAAACAACTTTGAAGAGGATATCTCTTTGATTTTGGAAAGTGATAAGTTATTTGAACTTGAGTTACTAAAACAAACATATAATGTTTTTCCTCAATACTGTTTTGCTGCTTATGAAAATGGAAAAATAGTAGGTGTAATAAGTGCTTATAGCTTCAACAAACATATATTTATAAATGTAATAAAAGCTTTGGATTCCCATCAAGATGTTTTGACAAGACTTATAAAACTATTAGTTCAAAATGTTTCTAGTATGAATATTTTTGTATTGATTGAACAAAAGTTAAGTTCATATTTTGAGGCATTTAAATTCCAAGAGCACTCTAAATTTATTAGATTTATGCATAGTGGAGAGGCAGTTGCTTTTAATTTCTCTAATTCAACTGCAAAACAGGTCAATGGAGAAAATTATGAGGATATCTCTAAAAAAATAGATAAAGAGGTCTTTTTAGATGATAGGGAAGAGTATATAAAAAATGATTGTACTTTTTCTAACTCTTTAAAACTATCTACTACAAGTGGATTTTTACACTCTTATGTTGTAAATAAAAGATATATAAGAGTTTCACCTTGGCTTATGCAAAGTGAATCTTATTTGGATGCTGAAAAACTTCTTCGAGGAGTTTTATATTATAGAGGATTAAAAAAGATTTTTGGATATGCGCCCAAAGAGATAAAAGAGATAAGTGAGTTATATGAGAGTTATAAGTTTAAAAAAGATGAGGTTTTTAGCCTGCTTTATTTAGGGGAAAAACCAGAACTTAAACTTGAAAATCTATATGCAATTTAAAAGGAGATAGAGATGGCATTAAGTGAAGAAGAAAAAGAGTT
>CBFIGT010000056.1:0-15255 GCA_965662175.1 Arcobacter sp.
TAAGAGCAGATAGTGCAACATATCAAGCTGAAGTTTTTAACTACTGCGATAAAAATAATATTAATTTTGTTATTGGTGCCAATTTAGATAGACCAACAATGAAACTTATTAATAAAATTGATAATTGGGAGAGATTATCCGCTTATGAAGATATTTCAGAAATAATTCATACTATGCAACATACAAATAAGGCTTTTAGAGTTATTGTTATTAAAAGAAATATAACACCAATGCTTCCAAATCTTGAAGAAATTTTAACAGATGAAGAGAAAGAACAATATCATAAAGAGAGATATTATGTAATTGCTACAAATAATAATGAACTTTCACGACAAGAGATTGTAAAACTTTATAGACAAAGAGGTGAAACTAGCGAGAATAAAATTAAAGAGTTAAAAAATGGTTTCAATATGGACTATCTTCCCTCATCAGATTTTATATCTAATGCACTTTACTTTCAAATAGGTACTTTAGCATACAATCTATTTATATTATTCAAGCAAATATTAGATGTAAACCTGCAAAAACATACTATAAAGACTATTAGATATAAACTTTATAATATTGCAGGGAAAGTGATTACACATGCCAGAAAAACAATTTTAAAAGTTAATGAAGAGTTTTTAGATTTACTGCAAAGACTCAGACAAAAGGCATATCAAGTTTCACTTGAATAAAAAATGCATCCAGTTTACATTACAATATATTTCAAATATACAATAATAAACTATTCTCTAAAAATACTATCTTTAGACTGTTTTTAACAAAATATAGTTCTAAAAGTTAAAATACCAAGAGATAGTACTTATTAAGAAAATAAGTTGAAAGAAAAAAGCTCTATTTTTTATAAAAAAAATATTTAAATATTTTATGTCAGGATTTGGGCTATATATTTAGATTCATAATATTTTTAAAATATGTTATAATTTTAGAAAGGTATTGCAATGACTATGAAAATAGATATTAAAGAACAGTATATTGAACAGTTTGAATCTTTACTAAAAACTTTACCTGATGATGCAATAGAAATTAAGAAATCATTAGATGAAGAAATAAACAAAAGATCTCAAGATTGTAAAAATGGAAAAATGAAAACTGTACCATTTGGAACTGGACTTAATAAAATCAGAGAGAAATTAACATCACAACTTTAATTTTAGAACAGTCAGAAAGATTTGAACATGAGCTTGAAACTATTATTGATTTTATTGCTTTAGATAGTATAAAAAGGGCTTTAGATTTTTATGATGAATTGTATTATAAAATTAAAAATATTCCAAATAATCCATATGCATTTAGAAAAAAAGGGACTAATAAAAATATTCGAGAACTTATTTACAAAGGATATACTATTCCTTTTGAGATAGATGAAAAAAATTGTAAGATAATTATATTAGGAATATTTAATCAAAATATTTGGTCATAAATTTTGACCCTTTAAAATAAACTATTGTTTCCCCAGAGAAAACTCATCTTTATTGATATTTTTTCTATAAAAATTCCAAACTTTTAAGACTTTTTCTTTTAGTTTTGCCATATTTTCACAACTTATCACAGCTATTATGATTTTTTTGTTTTTACTATAAGAGAAGCTTTTAAAATCTTCTGAAAATAAGCTATTTAAAAAAGCTTCATTATCCAAGGTTTTTATATAGATTTTTGCAAAAAGATTTGTTTTGGACTCTTTTCTTTTTATATAATCTTTTAACTCATCACCTTTTATATCAAATCTCTCAATATACTCCAAAGAAGAGTTTTCATAAAATCTGTTTTTTATCTTCATATATGAAAAATCAAAGTTCTCATAACTTCTTCCATTACTTAGAATATCTGTATAAAAAAATGTTGAACTTTCATCAAATTTTAATCTAAAGGGCTGAGCAAATTTTGCCTCTTTGTATAAAATAAGTTCATCATTTAAAAACTCAAGATTAGAGCTATTTTTTAGAGTGATATTTATATAGTTTTTTGAAGAGTATTTACTATTTGAGGGATATATTTTTGTAGCTGATTCTGTTGTCAAAATCAAATTTGAGTTATCAAGTTCAAAACTAGTTTTGATTTTATCTTTTGGAAAAATTCCCTCACCAATATTTAGTAGTTTTATATAATTTTCATCATCATTAAACAAATAATACCGTGATGGTAAATTTAACCTCTTTAAATAAAATTTATCATCTGTAAAACTAAACTTTAAACTCATAAATTCCCTAAATCTTTTTTTGATTGTTATATTTTATTTTAACAAAAAAGAATAGCTTACTTTCTCTTTTTTTGTATATTTAATGTACATATATTTATTCTTTAAAAATCATATTAAAATGAAAAATTGATTGATTGACAAAAAAATATTTTTTGGATAGTATACGTCTATAATTCGCTTTCGAGCAGCCCCGTCTAATCACTAGACGGGATAAACAATTTACTTACTTTTTCACATATTAATTTATAATCATTTTTGTTTATCATTCCTATTCTTGTCATTAATCGTTTTTTATCAAATATTTTTAATTGAAGTATCATAGCTGAGTTTTGGATTTCACCTTTTAATAGAACCTTAAACTCATAATTTCTTCTATACCGACATATACTTCTTAACTATCTCATCACTTAAGTGATTTATTTCTCCTGATGCTACTACACTTCCTCTATCTAGTACATAAAAATCATCTCCATGTCGTCTTGCAAATGGTAGTTTTTGTTCAACTAACATAACTGTCATCTCTTCTTCTTTTGTAAGATAATCTATAACCTCACCTATTTGTGCTACGATATTTGGCTGAATTCCCTCACTTGGTTCATCCAAAATCAGAAACTTAGGCTCAATACACAAAGCTCTTCCAATAGCTAATTGCTGTTGTTGACCTCCACTTAAATCTCCACCTTTTCTATTTGCCATATCTTTAAGTACTGGAAATAAATCATAAATCTTATCGGGTACTTTTTTGATTTTATTTCTATTTGCTAATACTCCAATCTCAAGATTTTCTTTAACTGTTAGTTGTGAAAATATCTCTCTTCCTTGGGGAACATATCCTATTGCAATACCTGCTCTTTTATCAGCACTAAGTTTTGAAATCTCATTTCCATCATAGATTAATTCTCCACTTTCAATAGGAAGTAAACCCATAATTACTTTTGATAAAGTTGTTTTTCCAACTCCATTTCTTCCCATAATACAAGTACATCGGCCCTTTTTTATCTCCAAAGTCAAATCCCAAAGGGTATGACTTTGTCCATAATATTGATTTAAATTGTTTATTTTTATCATATTTTACTCACCTAAATATACTTTTCTAACTTTTTCATTGTTTTGGATATTTTCCATAGTACCCTCAGCTAAAACAGAACCCTCATGTAAAACTGTAACCTTTGAAGCTATACTTCGTATAAACTCCATATCATGCTCAACTACAACAACCGCATGCTCTTTTGAAAGGTCTGTTAAAATCTCACCTGTTCTATCTACTTCTTGTGGAGTCATACCAGCAACTGGCTCATCTACTAATAAAAGCTTTGGATTTTGCATAATCAACATCCCA
Source organism: Arcobacter sp. (assembly GCA_965662175.1). Classification (GTDB taxonomy): domain Bacteria; phylum Campylobacterota; class Campylobacteria; order Campylobacterales; family Arcobacteraceae; genus Arcobacter. The sequence continues at coordinate 3,543 of CBFIGT010000056.1, forward strand.
ATCTCAAGCCACTGTTTTTGACCATGGGATAAAATTCCGGCATCTCTATTATATAAATCTTTTAAACCAATTAGTTCCATAGTTTTTTCTATTTTACTTTTTTGTTCACCGCTTATTTTTGAAAATAGTGTTTTAAAAAATCTTTTATCCTCTTTCATAGCAAGCTCTAAGTTTTCAAAAACTGAATGGTTTTGAAAAACAGTTGGTTTTTGAAACTTTCTTCCAATCCCCAAGTTTGCAATAGCAGGCTCATCTAAATCCAATAAGTTTACAGCTTCACCAAAAATAACTTCACCAGCATCAGGTCTTGTTTTTCCTGTTACTACATCCATCATTGTTGATTTTCCAGCCCCATTTGCTCCAATAATACATCTTAGCTCCCCATAATTAATTGAAAAACTAAGATTATTTAAGGCCTTAAATCCATCAAAACTAACAGTAACCCCATCCACTAGAAGTATTCTTTTTCCTATTTTTAATTCACCAATATTATCTTGGTTTTCATGCTTTTTTAAAATCATACTAAAGCTACCTCTTTTTTCTTACTTAGTTTTTCTTTAATACTTGAAATCAATCCAACAACACCTTTTGGTAAATAAAGTGTCACTAAAACAAACAATCCACCAAGGGCATATAACCAAACTTCAGGAAGTGCTGATGTAAAATATGATGAAGCAAAGTTTACAATTATTGCTCCAATAATTGCTCCATATAATGTTCCACGACCACCAACAGCCACCCAAATAACAAGCTCAATAGAAAATAAAGGAGTAAAAACACCTGGATTTATGATACCAACTTGAGGCACATATAAAGCCCCTGCAATTCCTGCTAATATAGCTGAAACAACAAAAATAAAAAGCTTATATTGCTCAACTTGATAACCTATAAATCTAACACGACTTTCACTATCTCGAATAGAGATAATAACCCGACCAAGTCTAGAGTTGATAATAAATCTACATATTAAATATCCAATCAACAAAGCAAGATATGAGATAATCAAAAGTGATATTCTTGTATTATCACTTGATAAATCAAATCCTAAGATATCTTTAAAATCTGTAAGTCCATTATTTCCACCAAAACCCATATCATTTCTAAAAAATGCAAGCATAAGTGCATAAGTCATAGCTTGAGTAATAATTGATAAATAAACTCCTGTAACCCTTGATTTAAAAGCAAACCAACCAAATATAAAAGCCAAAAGTGCAGGTATAAACATAATCATAAAAAATGTAATCAATGGATTATCAAATCCATACCAAAACCAAGGCAACTCTTTTAAGTTCATAAATACCATAAAATCAGGTAATTCAGGATTTCCATAAACCCCTCTGTCACCTATTTGTCTCATCAAATACATACCCATAGCATATCCACCAAGGGCAAAAAACGCACCATGTCCAAGACTTAAAACTCCTAAATATCCCCAAACCAAATCAAGAGCCAAGGCTAAAAGAGCAAAAGCTAAATATTTCCCAAGAAGTGTCACAGTAAAAGTAGAGATATAAAAAATAGAGTCTTGTGGCACAAATAAATTACAAAATGCAACCACTGCAACTACTACAAATAAAACTCCTAAAACTATCTTTCCACCCTTGTCATTTTTTAATATGTTTAAAATTATTGATTCTCGTTTCATAGTTTAATCCTGCGCATCTCGACCTTTTTGAGGAAATAATCCTCTAGGTCTTTTTTGTATAAATAAGATAATAAATACCAATATAATAACTTTGGCTAAAACAGCTCCTGCAACTGGTTCTATAAATTTATTTATTTCACCCAATGTAAACGCTGCTATAAAAGTTCCCCATAAATTACCAACTCCACCAAATACAACAACCATAAAACTATCCACAATATATGCCTGTCCTAAGTTTGGTCCAACATTTGTAAGTTGAGATAAAGCAACTCCAGCAACTCCTGCGATTCCTGAACCAATACCAAAAGTAATGGCATCAATCCAAGAGGCTTTTATACCCATAGCTCGTGCTATTTCTCTATTTTGTGAAACAGCTCTTACTTTTAATCCTAATGATGTTTTTTTCAAAATAAACAATACAAAAAGAAAAATCACAATAGCAAAGATTATGATATAAAGTCTGTTGTATGTTAAAGATAAAGCACTATTTATCTCCCAAGCTCCACTCATCCAAGATGGAGTTTTCACCTCTTGATTTAGTGGTGAATAGATAGTTCTTACTATTTGTTGTAAAATTAAACTTATCCCAAAAGTAGCTAATAGTGTCTCTAATGGTCTTCCATAAAGATGTCGTATTACTAATCTCTCAATCAAAATACCAACAATGGCACTCACTATAAAAGCAGCTGGAATTGCAATAATTACAGAATACTCAATAAGCCCTGGCATAATTTGTTGTAAAGTATATGTAGTATAAGCTCCTATCATAATTAGCTCACCATGAGCCATATTAATTACTTTCATAACTCCAAATGTAATAGCAAGTCCAATAGCAGCTAAAAGTAAAACAGAACCCATACTAAGCCCAAAAAATGCTGTTTCTAAAAAGCCATAAAATGATTTTTTCATCTCTATTATGTCAAGAGAATCAGCAATAGCCTCTTTTAACTCTTTGTCTTCACTACTTTGTTCTAAACTTTTAAGTGTTTGAAAAGTAATAGGAGATAAAAATTCACCTAACTTTTTAACTGCTTCAAGCTTTTCAATACCATCTGAGTTTTTAGCGATTAAAACAGTATTTGCTTCATCTAAAATATCTCTGATTTTGCTACTTTTTTCACTTGCTAAAGCCTCTATTATTATCTCTTTATCATCTATACTTAGATTTTTGAGGAGATTTTTTGCAGATTTTAATCTTTTATCTTCATCTTTTGAAGAGAGATTAATCTTAGCTAAAGAAGATTTGATAACACTTCTTAATTTATTATTGATTTTTACTTTTTTAAAATCATATTTTGAAGCCTCTTTTAACTCTATATTTGTAAAAACATCTACAGTTATATAGTTTTTAGCTTTTTTTGATTTTAGAAAAACTATTTGTTTTGTTTTTTTCACATAATACAAATCACCTGAAAGAAGTTTTTGAAGCAAAAACTCTAACTTCTCTTCATCTTTATAGTTATTTGTTAGATTTGTGATAACTTTTTGTTTTTTTGAAAAACTGTTTGTAAGAATCTCTTTTGCATCGCTTTGGAAGTCCTTTGCAAAAAGTGATGATAGAATTAATAAATTAAGTAATATTATTTTGAATATTTTCATGTTGACCTTTCATTTAAAATATGAGAGTTAAACTCTCATATTTTAATTTATTTAGCACCTACACACATATTTGTTTTAGTGTTATAGTTTCCACAATTAACAGGTTTAGTCCAATCAGAGATTAAATCTTTAGATCCAGGTAAAAAGTCAGACCATGCATCTCCAGCAACTTCACCATCAGTTGACCATACAGTTTCAAATTGACCATCTTCTTGAATCTCACCGATTAATACAGGTTTTGTAATATGGTGATTTTTAAGCATTGTTGCTGTTCCACCTGTAAGGTTTGGAACAGATAATCCAATAATCGCATCACTTACTTTAGAAACATCAGTAGTACCAGCTTTTTCAACAGCTTTTACCCATAAGTTAAATCCAATATATGTAGCTTCCATTGGGTCGTTTGTAACTCTTTTATCGTTTTTGATATATTTTTTCCAAGTTGAAATAAACTCATCATTAACTTCAGATTCAGCACTTTGGAAGTAGTTCCACGCAGCTAAATGTCCAACTAAAGGTTTAGTATCAAGACCTGATAACTCTTCTTCACCAACAGAGAAGGCAATAACAGGAATAGATGAAGATGAAATACCTTGGTTTCCTAACTCTTTATAAAAAGGAACATTTGCATCACCATTGATAGTTGATACAACAGCTGTTTTCTTACCAGCATTTCCGAATTTTTTGATATCAGATACAATTGATTGCCAATCAGAGTGTCCAAATGGAGTATAATTAATCATAATATCAGATGCAGCAACACCTTTTGCTTTTAAATATGCTTCTAAGATTTTGTTTGTTGTTCTTGGATATACATAATCAGTTCCAGCTAAAACAAATCTTTTAACACCCATTTCATTCATTAGATAATCAACCGTAGGAATTGCTTGTTGGTTTGGCGCAGCACCTGTATAAAATACATTTTTACTTGACTCTTCACCCTCATATTGTACAGGGTAAAATAAAAGACCATTTAACTCTTCAACAACAGGAAGTACTGATTTTCTAGAAACTGATGTCCAACAACCAAATGTAACATCAACTTTATCTTTAGTTAAAAGACCTCTCATTTTTTCAGCAAATAAAGGCCAGTTTGATGCTGGGTCAACCACAACAGGTTCAAGTTTTTTACCTAAAACCCCACCTTTTTTATTTTGCTCTTCAATTAACATTAATACTGTATCTTTTAGAGTTGTCTCACTAATCGCCATTGTTCCAGATAGTGAATGTAAAACTCCAACTTTGATTGTATCAGCAGCTTGAGCCATCATACTCATACCTACGATTGCTGATGCAGCTAAAACTTTCGTGAATCTACTTTTCATTTATTCTCCTTTAAATTTTAGTCTTTTTGACTACTGATGGAAGTATAAAATAGAAGTGTTGTTGAAGTGTTGTTTTTGAAACAACATAAGAAAGCTACTGTATATTTTTTATACAGTGATTCAGAGTTTAATTCCTTTTAAAATCTACAAAAATTTATGATATAATCATTCTTATGAAAAAAGAAGAAATATTAAATAAACTAAAAGAACTAAAACCTATTTATAGTAAAGAAGGTTTCATAATTAAAGGACTTTTTGGTTCATACTCAAGAGATGAAGCCACATCAAGCAGTGATATAGATATTTTAATTGAATCAACTCCTGATTTTGCTTCAAAATATGGATTTAAAGCAATTAATAGAGTAAATGAGATAAAAGAAGAAATAAGCTCTATTTTTGGTGTACCTGTTGATTTAGCTGATAGTTCAGGAATGGGGAAAACTGGAAAAAAATTTATTATTGATAGAGCCATTTATGTCTAAAGAATCTATTTCTAAGATATATTTAATTATTGAAAAAATTGAATATATAGAAGAAATTGTAAAGAATTGTGGAAATATTTCTACTGCCCTAGAAGATTTAGTAACATCAAGACCTGCAATACTTATGCATCTAACTGCAATAGCAGAACAATTTAATAAATTAAAACAATCCCATGCCGATGATATTTTAAGTGAATTTAATAAAGATGATTTAAAAGGTCTTTATGTCGTAAGAACTTATATTGCACATGATTATGAGGGTGTTAATATTCCTATTATAGAGTGGATAATCAGATTTGGCTTACCTAAATTCAAAACTCAATGTCTAAAAGTAATTCAAAGATACTAAACAATTTACAAACTCATTAGCTCTTGATATTTAAACTCATCTAACATACTTTTTATATATAATTTAGATTTTTCAGAGAGATTATACTCTTCAACTAATAGTAAAATTTCTTTATTATCCATTTGTAATGCTTTTTGATTTAATTTCTTAAAAAACTCTTTTGGTAAAGAATTAAAATCTTCAAACTCTTTAACTAATTCATTTTGAGACTCTTTCTTTGAATACTTTAACTCTAAACTAAGATTTTTAGACAAAATCAATAAAAGCTCTTTTTCATCTATTGGTTTTGCTAAAAAATCATTTGCTCCACTTTTTATGGCACTTTGTTTATCTTCATTAAAAACATTTGCAGAAACAGCGATTATTGGGATTGGATTTGTTTTTTCAATTTTTCTTATTTGTTTTATAGTCTCCAAACCATCTATTCCACTCATTTTTATATCCATAAAAATCAAATCTAGTTCTTTGCTTTTAAATATCTCTAAAGCCTCAAAACCACTGCTAGCTTCTATTATTGTAAAGCCATATAGAGTTAAAACTTGAGTTAAAAGAGTTCTATTTATCTCTATATCATCTACTACTAAAATAGTTTTTTGATTTTTAAACTTTTCTAATCCCACTATATCTTTTGATTTAGACTCCAATACCATTTCATCTTTTTTTGCATAATCATACTCTAAACTAAAATAAAACTCTGTACCCTTTTCAACTTGACTTTTTACATAAATAGAACCATTCATTAGTGTTACTAACTCTTTTGTGATAGACAAACCTAAACCTGTTCCATTTTTGTTATAGTTATCATGTTTAATCTGTTCAAAAGGCAAAAATATTTTTTTGAGATCCTCTTTTTTTATCCCTATTCCACTATCTTTTATCTCAAAAAAAAGCTTTTTATTATTTTCATATATATATAAAGAAATAACTCCACTATTTGTAAATTTCACACTATTACTAAGCAAATTTATTAAAATTTGTCTTAATCTTAATTCATCCATTTTCACAAAATCAGGAAGATTGTTTTCAAACTCTATTTTAAACTCTAAACCTTTTTCTTTACATCTAAAAGCAAAAATAGAGTTAATATCTTCGATTAACTCTTTTAGCTGAAATACTTTTGGAATAATCTCAATCTTTCCTGCCTCAATTTTTGATAATTCAAGTATCTCATTTATAATATTTAAAAGATGTTCTCCACTTCTTTTTATAATATTTAGGTTATTTTTCTCTTCATTTGTAGCATTCATTGATTTTTTTAGTATATTTGAAAATCCCAAAATTGCATTTAGTGGAGTTCTTAATTCATGGCTCATTCTTGCTAAAAATATAGATTTTGCTTTGTTTGCACTTTTTGCTTCTTCCATAGCAAGTTTGATTTGATGTTCACTTTCGATTAGTTTTTGAGTATTCTCTTTGAAAATATTAACAGCTCCAATCATATCACCAATTTCATCATCATATCTATTCTTTTCAAGCTCCACACTCATATCATTTGAAGAGAGTCTAAGCATAGCAACTCTTAGTAAATCAATAGGATAAACAATTCTAAATAAAATGATAAAAAAAGACATTAGGAAAAATATTACAGAAAACAAAACTATAACATTTACATAAAACTCCTGCTCTTTTACCATAGCTCTAGCTTCGTTCACTTTTTCTTGTGTTCTATTTTCAAATGCCTTATAAAAATCATCTAAAGGTTTCATAATCCTAATTTTTGCTTCATGATACTCATTACTATGCATAATCTCTCTAGCTAGTTTAAAATCAGGTTTTCCTTTTATTGTATAATTTCCCTCATTATCTTGAAAAATCCCCTTTACAGCACTCATTGCTTTATGCTCTAAATTTGTTAAATCATCTGATTCATTTTGAGAAATAAATAGTAAATTTAACTCAGACTCTGGGAAATTTGCTCTTTTCATAAGCTCTCTTAGGGCAACTTTTTCACCATCAAACTCTGGTTTTTTATCCCCTAAAGTATAAAAATCCCAAAAAATACCATTGTATCTTTTAGGTCTAGGTTTCACCCCATTTCTTATATCAAGAACTCTTTTAAACTGCTCTTCAAACATTGAATTTCCTGTTATCACATAAGTTCTAGCCATTCTTGTCAAATCATCACTACTTTGTCTTAATTCTTGGGCTAACCTTAGGGATTTATATTGCATTTGATATGCATCTTCTAGTTTAATTGTTGAGTTTTGATATTTATTTATTACTATTGCTACACTTATAAAGGAAAATGTATTTAGAATAAAAAGTAACATAAAGAGTTTTTTTAAGTTCAAGCTGTCCTCATTTTAATTTTATATCTTTTATCTTATAATCTTAACCAAGTAAACAATAAAAAATGAGCAAGTAAATGGATAAAAAATATACAATACTTATTATAGATGATAAGAGTGAAAATCTTCATTATTTAAACACTATTTTAAAAACTCAAAACTACAATATAAGAGCAACTACTGACCCATCTTTTGCCCTAAGCTCATCAAAAACCTATCCGCCTGATTTGATATTATTAGATATTAAAATGCCAAATATAGATGGCTTTGAAGTTTGTAAACTTTTTAAAAAAGATAAAAACTTAAAAGAGATTCCAATTATATTTATAAGTGCATTAGATGATATAGAGATAAAAGTAAAAGCTTTTGAACAAGGTGGTGTTGATTATATTACTAAGCCATTTAAAAAAGAGGAAGTAATTGCAAGGGTTAAAACCCAACTAAAAATTTTTGAAAATAATCAAATGATTTTAAGCCTTTTAGAACAACAAGACTTTTTTCTAAAAAAAATAGTCCATGAGATGAATACTCCACTTTCGGTTATATCTTTAAATGTGGATAATTTAGAGAGACAAATAGGTCCAAAAGAGCAGTTTGAAGCTATAAAAGCCTCATCAAAATCTTTATCTTCTATCTATAATGACTTATATTACCTAACAAAAAAAGAGATGATAAAAAAAGAGATAAAAGCAATAAATTTAGTTAATTTTTTATCCTCAAGAATTATATTTTTTGATGAAATTGCTAAAACAAAAAATATAATTATTGATTTGGAAATAGAGTATGAATTTGAAATTTTAATGGATAATTATGAACTTGAAAGAGTGATTGATAATACAATCTCAAATGCCATAAAATACTCTTTTGAAAATACACTCATAACAATATATTTAGGGAAAGAAAAAGAGAACTATATTATAGAAATAATTAATGAGGGAATAAAAATCAAAGATACAAAATCAATATTTGAAAAATATTATCAAGAGAAAAAGAAAAATATAGGTTTAGGACTTGGACTAAACATTGTTAAGTCAATTTGTGACAACTACAATATAGAGGTAGTTATCACATCAAAGGATACAACTTCATTTAAATATATCTTTCCCACTAATCTAATAAATAAAGAGCTTTTATGAAAATATTTTTACTAGAAGATGATTTTTCTTTAAATAAAATAATAAAACTCTCATTGGAAAATAGAGGTTTTTTTATACAAAGTTGTAAAGATGGATATGAAGCTGCTACAAATATCATAAATAACAAATATGATTTGTATATTTTAGATTTAAATGTTCCTGGATTTAATGGACATGAGCTTTTACAAACAATAAGAAAAGATAATTCAAAAACTCCAATTATAATAATAAGTGCCCAAATTGATATAGAAAATATAAAAAAATCATATGATTTTGGCTGTAATGATTATATAAAAAAACCTTTTGATTTTGAAGAACTTTTTCTAAGAATAAAATATCACCTAAATCATATGAGTCAAAATAACAACTGTGAATTCACTATAGATTTAGGTTATGAGTATAAATTTGATTTAATAAATCAAAGCTTATATAAACATAATCATGAAATCGAACTTACTATAAAAGAGAAACTTCTACTTTCACTTTTAGTTAAAAATATAAATAAAACAGTAAGTTTAGAGATGATTCATGAATATGTATGGGATAGCAAAGAGATGGAGTCGGTTAGCATGAGAAGTGTGGTTCACAAAGTAAGAAGCAAACTAAAAAATGGAATGATTTTAAATCTTAGAGGCGTAGGATATAAACTAATCTTATTAGATTAGTTTATTAAATACTCCTCCTCAAACTCTAAAGCTGTTAAAGGATAAGAAAAATAGAATCCTTGACCATAATCGCAGCCCATTTGGGTTAAGATGTCTTTTTGTTCCACATTTTCAATTCCCTCAGCAATTACTTTTATATCAAGTTTATGGGCCATTACTATCATAGCTTCACATAAAGCAACATCCTTTGAACCCTCATGCAAACCTGTTACAAAGCTTTTATCAATTTTAATATAATCAACATTGAATTTTTTTAAATATGATAAAGATGAATATCCTGTTCCAAAATCATCAATTGAGATTTCAATACCTTCTTCGCCATATTTTATAAGTTTATTTCTTACATTATTTCCTGATTCCATAAGAAGATTTTCAGTTATTTCAATACTAATCTCTTTTCCTGATAGACCTAATGTTTTCATAAAATCAATCCAGTTTTCGATATCAACATCAACTTTGAATTGAACAGGTGATTTATTTATACTTATTTGTAAATCTTTTTTATATCTTTTTTTCCACTCATAATTTTGATTCATGGTTTCTTTATAAACCCATTCACCAATTTTTATAATTAGTCCTGATTTTTCAGCTAATGAAATAAACTCATCGGGAAAAACTAAACCATGATTTGGTTTATTCCATCTAATAAGTGCCTCAGCTTTTTCTACTTTTTTACTTTTTAAATCAATAATTGGCTGATAATAGATTTCAAACTGTTGTAAATCTAATGCATCATGTAAAGAGTTTATAATCTCTCTATTTTTTCTAGCTTGAATTTGCATCTCATTTAAATAGTAGTGAAATTGATTTTTTCCTAGCTTTTTAGACTCATACATAGCTTGGTCAGAGTGTTTTAAAAGTTCAACTGAACTCTTACCATCTGTTGGATAAATGGTAATTCCAATACTTGCTGAAATATTAATTTGCTCTTCACCTATAAAAAAAGGATCTGAAACAGATTTTAATATATTTGCTGCAATCTTTTCAATGGAAGACTCTTCTTCTGTGTCAGGAAGTAAAAGAGTAAACTCATCTCCACCAAATCTACTTAAAATATCACTCTCTCTTATATGACTTAATATTCTTTTTGATGTCTCAATTAAAACCTTATCACCAACTTCATGTCCCAAAATATCATTTACATCTTTGAAATGGTCTAAATCAATAAAAAAGAGTGTGAATCCTCTTTTTGTTCTATTTGATTTATGAATCTCTTCATCCAATTGAATTTGAAATATTCTTCTATTATATAAACCAGTTAAAGAGTCATAATTTGCTTGTATTAATATCTTTTCATCAGCTCTTTTTTTATCATCAATATCTGTAAACAATCCAACATAATGGTCAACAATACCCTCATCATCTGTTATAGCATTTACATTTAAAATAGAAGAAAAAGTTTCTCCATTTTTTCTTTTATTATCAACTTCCCCACAAAAGTGACCTTTTTCTCTAATATCATTCCACATTTTTTTATAGAACTCTTTAGAGTGAGTTTTTGAAGATAATATTTTAGGGTCTTTCCCTACAACATCCCAAAAATCATATCCTGTAATTTGTGTAAAAGCTGGATTGATATTAATAATTGTGTTGTATCTATCTGTTATACACATGGCTTGTGAGCTATTTTTATAAATTAAAGAGGCAACTTCCCTTTCAGTAATATCTGAGTTAGTTCCAACAATTCTTACTTTAGTATCATCTTTACTTACAACTTTTCCTCTACTTAAAAGCCAAGTCCAACCATGATTATTCTCTAATAGTCTAAATTTACTTGCAAAAAATGGGCTATTTCCATTTATATGGGTTAAAAAATCATTTATTAGTTTCTCTATATCAGCTGGATATATCTCATAATTTGAGTAGTTTTTAATTATATTTTCATTAAAAATTTTGATTATTTCATCTTTGTTTATACCATCATTTAATTCATGATAATTAATTGTAATATCCCAAACATTTTCTAATCCACCCTCTAAAATTAATCGCCATCTCTCTTCGTTTAATTGCAAAGACTCTTCAGCTTTAACTCTTAGTGCTTTTTCTCTCATCAAATCTAAAGTTCTAGTTGAAAGGCTTTCATACATGTTAAGTACAGTATTAACAAGTACTTCCATTAAGCCCTTCATCTCTAAATCTGCATTTTTTTTAGACTCCTCGATAGAAAAATCTTTTTGTAAAAATAGCACTACTTTTGCCATTCTTTTATCTGTATCTAAAATAT
>CBFIGT010000057.1:0-5504 GCA_965662175.1 Arcobacter sp.
TGTAATCAAAGATACACTTTTCAATTTTTAACTTTAAACTCTCTTCATAGATATTATCTAAAAACCTATATATCTCATTTTTATCAATACTCTCTTTTTTAAAATATTCAAGATAATCTATAAGGTATAGTTTACTTCCTGGATATAACAATCTTGAGATAACAAGATCTTTAAATAGTTTTAATTTTTTATACTCTAAATTTATTTTTGAGCAACCAATTCTTTTAAATATTTTTCCATAAATAAGTTCATCACCAATTGGTATTAAATCCTTATTACTTAACTCTAAAAATGTAAGTTCTTCTTCTTTATTTTCATCAAACAAAGTAGGATAAAGTTTTTTATTTAGCTCTTCTAATCTCTTGTTTGCAACATCTAAATAAAAGACTAAATCAGTTTCATTTTTTACACAAGAAATAGTCTCTATTACTTTATATCCTCTATTTACTCTATCTATAATTTGGATACTAATTGAACCACTACTATTTTTCTTCTGTCTTATATGCAAACTCATACTAAAATTGTATCAAACTTATAGCTTAGGACACACATATTTAATACTTTTACCATTCATAAAAGCCTTAAATAAGGGCTTCTGTAATTTAGATTTTTGGATTTTTTATGTATTTGAGAAAGTCAGGAGGGCATTAAAAGATGGGCTTTGACATATTTAAATACTACAGATATAGATGATTTTGATTTAGAAAAAGATGATTTAAAAAAATTATCTGAGCTATTTTATAAAAACACTATTTTTTTAAAAAAACATAGTGATAATATATTAGTAGAGTTGAAAGATATAACAAAAATGAAAAAGTTTTTAAAACATTAAATCATTTGGATTTATCTTTTCTTTAAATAAATAATTTCTTATATTTTTCGGAATTTTTTTTACTCTACAATCTTCTTTGAATTTTTTATCCATACTTCCCTCACATTTTGGTGAGATATAAATATATTTTTCTCCAATTGTAATATTAATTTCATTTGATATTGTTATCTCTTTTTGTTTTAATATCTCATCTCTTTGAGCTTTGGATATTAAATAAGCTCTTTTTTTTAGTGATTTATCTATTATTTTAATATTTAAATTATCATCATTTAGATTTTTAAAAACCTCTAATAATTTATTTTCATAAATAGCTTGATAATCTATATTTAAAGAGTTTAAATCATTTTCTAAATAGTTAAAACTATTTTTTATTCCATTTTCATACTTTTTTATTAAATCATTTGCAAAGTTTTTTCTAAAATAGTTTCTTTTATATTTTTCATCACTATTTGAATCATCAATAAAATATTTTAAATTATGCTTTTCTAAATACTCTAAAAGTCTCTCTTTTGATAAGTCAAGAAGGGGTCTATATATTTGATAACTCTTTTTTTTGCTATATTTTTCTAGTCCAATTAACTCTACTAATCCAGCACCTTTTGTTAGTTGCATTAAAAACCACTCTAATTTATCATTTAATTGATGGGCTGTAATAAGTGTTTCATATTGATTTTTTTTGATTATCTCTTCAAAAAAACTATATCTAATCTCTCTAGCTTTTTTTTCAAAATTTGATTTATTTTCTAAAGTTACGCTTTTTAAAAAGCATTTTTTTTGATATTTTGAAGCTAACTCTTTTGCATAGCTTACTTCATCTTTTGATTGTGCTCTTGTGTTATAATCAACTATTGCAATATCAAAGGGAATATTTTGCTCTAGTAGTAAAAAAAATAGTGCGCTTGAATCAATACCTGCTGAAAATGCTAAAAGATTTTTAGTGGTATTAATATCAAACTTGAGCATTAAATCTCTTTTAATGCTGTTGCTAGAAGTTTATCTCCTGCTAATTCAGTGATTTTAACTTCATACATTTTACCAACACTTAGCTCAACTCCTGTTTCATTATCATTTATATAAATCTCACCATCAATCTCAGGAGCCCAGATAGTTTTTCTAGCACTTAGTAAATACTCATGCTCATCACTTTGACCATCTATATAAACAGTTGTTGTTGTATTAATATCTTTTTCAAGTGATTCTAAAGTCTTTCTTTTAATAATTTCACCTAAAATATCAGCTCTTTTATCAATAAGCTCTTGCTCAATTTTATCATCTCTATCATAAGCACTTGTTCCATCTTCATCAGAATAAGAAAAAACATTTGCTCTATCAAAGCCATAATTTTCCACATAATCACAAAGCTCTTGAAAATCAGCTTCAGTTTCACCTGGATGTCCTACTATAAATGTTGTTCTAACAAAAGAGTTTGGAGTTTTTCTCATGGCATCCATAAGTTCTCTTAGTTTTTCAACACCTTTTCCTCTTTTCATAATTTTTAACATAGAAGATGAAATATGTTGTAAAGGCATATCAAAGTAGTTTTCAAAAACCTTTGAGTCTTCAATTTTTTTGATTAATCCCAAAGTTGTAGTTGATGGATAAAGGTATAAAATTCTAGCACTTTTTATTCCCTCAATTTTCTCAACTTCATTTACTAGTTGAATTAATCCATCATTTATTCCTAAATCTCTTAAAAAAGATGAACTATCTTGAGATACAAAAGAGAAATCACAAAAGCCTTGTGAGACTAAATTTCTAAGCTCTTTTAAAAGTGATTCAAGTGTTCTTGAGTGAAGTTTACCTTTAAAAGATGGAATTGCACAAAAAGAGCAAACTTGATTACAACCCTCTGATAGTTTTATATAAGCATGGTAGTTTGAGCCTGTTATTACTCTATCATTTGTTTCATTTAATAAAAAAACCTCATTTGTAAAAGCTGATCTTTTTTCATTTACTAAAGTGTCGATTTTGTCATAATCTCCAACTCCTGTAAAAATATCAATTTCAGGTAACTCTTTTTGAAGCTCCTCTTTATATCTTTCGCTTAAACATCCAGCCATAACTAAAACTGAATCTTTTTTTCTTAAATCATGAAGATTTAAAATTGTATTAATACTCTCCTCTTTTGCACTATCAATAAATCCACATGTATTTACAATAATTACATCTGAAGTTTCAGCTTCATTTGAGACCTTATAATCTCTTAGTTTTCCAAGCATTATTTCACTATCAACTAGATTTTTTGTACAACCTAAACTTACTAAGTGAATTGATTTTTCAGGGTTTTGTGTCGAAAATTTCATTTATAACCTATTAATTTTTTTGGAATTTTAGCATAAATGAAAAAATATATCAAAAAATATCTTTATTAAAAGATTTAATATAATTAAAACTTATAATAAAATTGCTAAAAAAATTAAATATTTGACAAATTTTTTATAAAATAGTATTATTCCAAAATAATTAAAACTTATAATAAAAAAGGTTTAAAATGAACAAATTTGACAAAATAAAAATGTTTTGTAGAAAATTTAGAATAGCTATAGGAGTTATTTTAATTGCTGTTGGTATTTATACAGGAAATGCTTGGTTTTATTTAGGAATTGTTCCTTTAATTGCAGGTTTGGCTAACTTTTGCCCAATTTGTATTTTTTCTAAAAAGTGTACAATATAAGGTATAGACGCAAGTCTATACCCAAATATTATCAATAAGTCTTGTAAACCCAAGTTTACAAGCAACTAATATAATTGTGTTTTTTATCTCAATCTCTTCAATCTCTTGAAACTCTCTATTTACAATTGCAATATACTCAATATCTAAGTTTGACATAATTTCACTCATGGCAGATTTTATAATATTTGAATCTCTTTTTCCATTTGAAATTAGTCTTGCTGCTGTGTTTAAAGATTTTGAAATTGCTAAAGCCTCTTTTCTTTCAATATCTGTTAAATAAACATTTCTAGAACTCATTGCTAAGCCATCTTGTTCTCTTATTATTTCGCATGGAATTATATTTATTGCTAGAAATAGATTTTTAACCATTTGAATTATAAGGGAGAGTTGTTGGGCATCTTTTTTTCCAAAGTAGGCATTTGTTGGTTGTACTAGTGAAAAAAGTTTTAATACAACTTGTAAAACACCATCAAAATGACCTGGTCTTTTTTGACCCTCAAGTATAAAACTAGCTATTTTTGGAGCTTTAATTAAAACTTCATCTTCACCTTGGTACATTGAATTAATATCAGGCATAAATAGATAATCAACTTTACAAAGTTCACAAATCTTTTTATCAGCAGCATCACGTCTAGGATATTTATCTAAATCTTCATTTGCCAAAAATTGTGTTGGATTTACAAAAATAGAGACAATCACAATCTCATTTTCAACTCTTGCTTTTTTTATAAGTGATATATGTCCCTCGTGAAGTGCTCCCATTGTAGGAACAAAACCAATTGAGCTATTTATGGTTTTTCTTAATTCTTGTAACTCTTCTATAGTTGTTATTACTCTCAACTCTTTTCCTTATTTTTCAGTGTAGTTTGGATTTAATTTTAGTAGTACTAAATCAGCTAATATATTTCCAAGTAGGGTTAAAAATGCTCCTATAATTAAAATTCCCATAATTACAGGATAATCGTGGGCTAGGGCACTTTGAAAAAATAGTAGTCCCATTCCATCTATTGAAAATATTGATTCAAGTATAACAGAACCACCAATAATTCCAGGAAGTGATAATCCAAGAAGTGTGATAACAGGAGGATAAAGATTTGGTAAGATATAGTATCTTAATATTTGATTTTTACTTAAGCCCCGTGATCTTGCAAAGAAAATATAATCACTTTTTAAAATCTCAATTGTAAGGGAACGAATATATAAGCTCAAGCTTCCAATTCCTCCAAATACAATTATAAAAATTGGTAAAATTAAGTGCCAAGCAAAATCTAAATAGTAAGCTAAACTTCCATCCTCTTTAACACTATGAAGTCCTGCAATTGGTAATATTTCTAAACCCATTGCAAATACTAAAACCCCTAAAAGAGCTAAATAAAATGAGGGCATAGAAAAACTCAAAAGTGAAAGTTGACCTGTAAATTTATCAAAAAAACTATTTTTATTTAGGGCTGATTTTATTCCTAAGTATAAAGAAATTATAAATATAAAAACCATAGAAATAATATTTATTGTAAGTGTTATTGGTATTCTAGAGATAATTTCATTTTTTACCATCTCTCCACTACTAAATGAAATTCCAAAATCAAATTGAATAATGGCAAAAAACCAAGAAAAAAACTGTACATACAAAGGTTTATCAAGACCATAAATAGTTTTTAAATGCTCAATTGACTCTTCTGTAATATTAGGGTTTAGCTCACCACTTGCAAAAAAAGAGTTAGGAGCTAAGTTTATTGCTAAAAATGATATAAGGCTAATAATAAATAGCATAATAATAAGATAAATTAATTTTTTTATAAGTAGCTTCAATTATCCTCCAAAATCTTTAAAAATATTAGGATATCATATTAAAATACAACTTAAAATAATTCTAATTTTTACTCTCTTCATTGGGAATTTCTATATAAAACTTAGCACCATTTTCACTATTTTCTACAGATAATTTACCTTTGAAACTCTCTGTTATTATTTTATAGCACATATGTAAACCTAAACCGG
>CBFIGT010000057.1:5514-14750 GCA_965662175.1 Arcobacter sp.
CCTATAATATCATTTTCTATTCCTCCACCATTATCCTCTATGGTAATAATAAACTTATTTTCAACTTTTTGTAAATCTATTTTTATCCATTTGTATTCTAACTCTTCTTTTGTTAATAATATATCTTTGGCATTGTTTAGAATATTTATTATGATTTCTGATAATTCACCTGTTGTCATTTTTAAAATATTTTTTTTACCTAAGTCGATATTGTTTATTAGCTCAATACTATTATCTCTTATTACAATCCCTGCAATTGTTAGGGCATCTTTTATTTCATCTTCAATTGCATACTCTTTTAGTACTTTTTGATTTTTAATATAGTTTGTAAATGTATCAATTGTTTTTGAAAGGTATGTTGTATAATCACTTACTTTTTTTGTAGTTTCAACTAACTCTTTTGAGCTTAATTCACCAAATTGAGATTTGATTTTTAATCTAGTCATTGCTGTATTTATTGAAGCTAATGGTTGTCTCCATTGGTGGGCTATATTCCCTATCATTTGTCCCATAGATACCATTTTTGATTGCTCTAAAATTGTTCTTTCTTGTTCTCTATTTTCTTCTTCAATTGTAATATCTTGGATATAACCTTTTGAGTTTATGGCTTTATTCTCTTCATTAAAAGTTGAATTAAACTTATTTATTACCCAAATTGTTTTTCCACTTTCTAATAAAATTCTATGTTTAATTACACACTCTTTTTTATCTTTTAAGTGATTTTTATAAGCACTCTCTAAATAATCTTTATCTTTAGGATGAACTAAGGCAAAAAAACTTTCATATGTAGGCTTATGCATATAGTTATTTAAATCTGTATCATTATCAGAGTTATCTTTACTTTTTTCATTTAGTTCAAACATTTTATATAAAACAGATGACCATTTTAAATCATCATTAAGAATATCATATTCCCAAACACCTAATTTTGCCATTTCATTTGCTGATTTTAATTGTTTTACTTTTAGTGATAAAAGTTTATCTCTTTGGGCAATAATTTTATTTAAATCTTTTTCATCTTCAAGTTTTCTAATAATAAACATAAGTAAAAAAGTACCAAAAATAGTATATAAAGCTAGTAATATAGCTAAATTAGAGGATAATTCCTCTTTAGTTGAAAGAGTTGAGTTTGCATAAACTATCCATTTTCTTCCACCTACAGTTAGAATCTCATTTGTTTGTGTAGTTTTTATCTCATTTATTTCTGTATTTGTATATAAAAGTTCATGGTTTTTGCCATTTGTTATATCTACAAGCCAAATATTTATTAGTGTATCTTTTTCTACAGAGTTTAATGCATAGTTCAAAATATCTGTTATTCTAAAAACAGCTGAATAATAGCCTTTAAATATATTTTGCTTATCCCAAATAGGTAAAACAGCTAGAAAACCATATCCATTTTTAGTCTCTTGTACTAATTTGATTTTACTAGTGATTGTTATTTCTTTGCTTAGTTTCGCTTTATTTAATGTCTCTAATCTACTTGCATTTGATGATATATCATATCCTTGAGCTTTTTTATTTAGCTCATAAGGTTCTATATAATCAACAGGAAAATATTCAGCCTTGCTTTTTGCTTCAATTAATTTACCTGTATCATCTTTTTGTGTAATTTTAAAATCATAGGCTAACTCTTTAGCTCTTTTTTCTTCATACTCTTTTCTATTTTTATCTTCAACTCTTGGTACCCAAGAAATTGCATGTAGTGATTTGTGCTGGTTATTATCAAGAAACTCTTTTACAAAATCTTTAAATTGAGTTCTATCAATCTCTTTTGTAGCAGCTGAAAAAGAGTTTAAAGATTTTAAAATATGAAAATTATTGTTTAGTTCAATTTGAATAGCTTGAACTTTTCTTTCAAATAGATTTTTAAACTCTAACTCTTTATCTTCTTTAACTTTATTATTTATTGATTTATAAATTATTATTGATAATATCATACCAATTATAAAAAATAATAATTAATCCTAGGGAAAATATATCATTTTTCTTTGTTTTATTATATGTGTTCATTTCTAATCTTTAAAAGTTATTAATATTCTTAAAATATTATTTTAATCGAAAATATCTTAATTTTATGTTATTAGAACTTAAATATTCACTAATAAATCAAATTAATTTATTTTAAATTTTTTTAAAATATTTTAAGTTTGTAACTAATTTATCATATAAATATGTTAATATATCTAATAAATAATTTTTATTAAAAAATTATCAAAAAGAAAAGAATGCTTTCAGTAAAAAAAGACTTTTATAGATTTGTCCAATATCTAGGGGTCATATTTGGAGTTTTATTTAGTATTTATATGGCTTGGTTTACATATAATTATTATCATGAAAAACAAAAAGCTCAATTAGAAACAGCTAGTGAAGAGATAGTCCTTTTAATAAAAAATAGAATGCTAACCTATGAACAGGTTTTAAGAAGTGGGATTGCTTTTTTTAAATCAAGTGATGAGGTTTCAAGGGAAGATTGGAAACTATTTACAAAAGAGCATGATTTAAATAAAAACTTTAGGGGTATTCAAGGTTTTGGTTACTCTGAGGTTGTGCTTCCAAAAGATAAACAAAATCATGAAAAAAAAATACAAAATGAGGGATTCTCTGATTTTAAAATACACCCTAGCGGAAAAAGAGAGCTATACACATCAATAATATATTTAGAGCCCTTTGATATACGTAATATAAGAGCCTTTGGTTATGATATGTTTTCTGAAAAAAACAGAAGAGTTGCCATGACAAAAGCTATAGAAACAGGTGAACCCTCACTTTCAGCAAAAATTACTCTTGTGCAAGAGTTTAGTACTGATATTCAAGCTGGTTTTTTGATGTATTTACCTTTGTATAAAAAAGGGTATAAATTAAATAGTAAAGCCGATAGAATGGCTGCAATACAAGGTTTTGTATATGCACCATTTAGAGCAAATGATCTTATGCATGGAGTTTTAGGAAAAAGATTTCCAAATATTGATTTTGAAATTTATGATGGAAATATTATAAATAAAGAGAATCTTATTTATGACTCAAATGTAAAAAATGGCTCTTCTAAAATATATAAACAATCAAATATTACTATAAATAATCATCTTTGGACAATTTTATTTAAAAGAGATGTTGTATTAAAAGATGAGAGTACTTATATAATTATTCTTGTTCCAACTCTTATTTTATTTTTGACTTTATTGATTTATTTAATACTTAACTCTTTAATAAAATCAAGGGATAATGAAAAAGAGCGGTATAAAAAAATATTGAGTTTGGCTTCTGATGGTATTTTTATTCTTTCCCTTGATGGAAAACTACTTGAATTTTCATTTCAAGCTAGAAAGATGCTTGGATATACAAAAGAGGAAATGGAAAGATTAACTGTTTTTGATTGGGATTGCAAATTTTCAAAAGAGGAAATTATAGAACTAATTAAGAGTTTAAGTGAAACTCCTTTGACTTTTGAAACACAACATAAGCGAAAAGATGGCTCTATTTATGAAGCTCAAGTTAGTGTTGTGAAAATAAGTATTGGAAATGAAGAGTTAATATATTCTTCAGTGCGAGATATAACACTACAAAAAGAAAAAGAGAGAATAGATTTAGAACAACAAGAAAAAATCAAAGCTCTAAATTTACGTATGGATTTAGCAATAAAAGCTAGTAATATTGGTATTTGGGAGTGGAAACAATCAAACAATAGTCTATTTTGGAATGATAATATGTATAAGATGTATGGCGTTACAAAAACAAAAGAGTATGGCACTTATGACTTATGGAGTAGTGCTATGGATAAAGAAGAAAGAGCAGTAACGGAAAAGAAATTTCTTGAAGCCATTAAAAATAATACGGAATTTAATACAAAGTTTTGGATTACAACACCATGGGGAGAAAAACGTTATATTCAATCTATAGGAGTTGGAGAGGTTAATATTAATGGAGAGATTAATCAAATGGTTGGAGTTAATATTGATATAACAAAACAATATTTTCTTGAAGAGCATCTTAATCTTAGAATAGAAGAGGAGATTGCAAATCGTCTTGAAAAAGAACAAGTTCTGTTACAACAATCTAAACAAGCAGCAATGGGAGATATGCTTTCAATGATAGCACATCAATGGAGACAACCTCTTGCTAGTATTAATACTATTTTATCAAAAGTAAATGTGAAAAAAGAGTTAGGAATGCTAAGTGATGAAAATCTTTTTTCAGAATTAGCTAAAGTAAAGGAAATTAGCCTAAAGCTTTCAAATGTAATAAATACTTTTCAGGATTTTTTTAAGAAAAAAAATGGTGCTTTTATTCCAATTGAAAAAATTTGTGAAAATATAGAAAAAATTATGACACCAATATTTTATGAAAATGAAATAGAGCATATATTACAAATAGAAGAAAAATCAATTTTAGTTGATGATAGAATAGATGAAGTTCTTTTAAATATTTATCAAAATGCATCTGATGTTTTAAAGTATAAAAATAAAGAGGAAAAAAGATTAATTACAACAAAAATTAGTAAAAACTCTTTAGATGAAAATCTTATTATTATTTCTGATAATGGAGGAGGAATTCCTTTTGATGTTATAAATGATATATTTGTGCCATATTTCTCTACTAAAGGAAAAAATGGAACAGGACTTGGACTTTATATATGTAAGACTATTATTGAAGAACAAATGGGTGGAACAATAAAAGTTTATAATAAAGATGCTTGTGCATACTTTGAAATCAAGCTTCCAAAACACTTAAAAAAATAAAGGCTTTAATTATGAATATTATAAAAAACTTACAATTATATGCAAAAGATTTTACAATTTTATTAGTAGAAGATGATATCTCTTTTAATAATGAAATATCAGAATTATTATCACTATTTTTTAAAGAAGTAAAAGTTGCACACAATGGAAAAGAGGGCTTAAATACTTATTTGAATACTCCAACTGATATTGTTATGTCAGATATTAATATGCCTTTAATGAATGGATATGAAATGGTTAAATCAATAATAGAACAAAATTATAATCCACAAATTATTATTTTATCAGCCCATGATGATGTAGTGGCTCTTCGTGATATTGCAAGTATAGGAGTTGAGTATACAGTGCAAAAACCATTTGAAGATGAAATATTATATAATAAGCTTATTTTAGCTTGTAAAAATCTTCTAAAATAAAAAGATAAGATATAATAAGTAAAAAGTATAATATAAATTTGGCTAGGAAAAAATGATAGGTATTGATGTTGTTGGAATAAATAGAATTGAAAAAATGTATGAAAAATTTGGAATAAAAGCTTATGAAAAGTTTTTAAATAGTGAAGAAATAGCTTTAATAAAAAAGAGTGAAACAGCAGCTGGTTTTTGGGCTGCTAAAGAGGCTGCTAGTAAAGCCTTGGGTACAGGTATTGGAGCTGAGTGTTCATTTCATGATATTATTATTTCCAAGTCTTTAAAAAATGCACCATTAATTTCTTTTTCAAATAAAGTAATAGAGAATTTTTCAATAAAAAATGCACATCTCTCAATAGCTCATGATAATGGTTTTGCAATAGCTGTTGTTTCAATTGAAAAGGAGAGTTAGAATGAAATCAAAAATAAGATGCTCTAATATGTCAGAATTAGAGATGAATATTAGATGGATACTTAGTATAATTTTTGCAATAATAGCTGCTTCTACTCCATATTGGTTTTTTATTTTTGGGACAATAGCCTTAGCTTATCAAAATATTATAAAAAACTGTTTTTTTTATTCTACCTTTGGATTAAATAGAAAAATATTAGAGAGAAACAAATTTTTAAACTATCTGCCTAGATACAATCCTGAACCTATTTTAGTTATGGATGTAAATGCAAATATCATTTATAAAAATACTCCTGCTGAAACTATTTTTGAAAACTATACAAATTTTGAGTTTTTTGATGATAAAGAGTTTTTAGAAAAAACTATAAAAAATGAAGAAACCCATCAAATTGAAGAACACTTTTCCAAAGATAAGGTTTATACCTTTGTTTTAAAAGGTGTAAAAGATTTAAATGCAATTTTAACTTATGGTACTGATATTACAGAGGTTGTTAAAACAAATGAAGAGATTATAAATATTCAAAAAGATATTGTTTATAAAATGGGAGCAATTGGAGAAACAAGGTCTAATGAGACAGGAAATCATGTAAAAAGAGTTGCCCACTATTCACAAATATTGGCTTTAAAAAGTGGATTAAGTGAAGAAGAAGCAATGTTATTAAAAATGGCTAGTCCTATGCATGATATTGGTAAAGTTGGAATAAAAGATGAAATCCTAAATAAGCCAGGAAAGCTTACAGATGAAGAGTTTAAAATCATGAAAACTCACTCCACACTTGGATATAACTTACTAAAAGATTCTGATAAACCTATATTAAAAGCAGCCGCAATAGTAGCAAGAGAACATCACGAAAAATGGGATGGTACAGGTTATCCAAAAAAACTAAAGGGTGAAGATATTCATATTTATGGAAGAATAACAGCAATTGCCGATGTTTTTGATGCACTGGGGAGTAAAAGAGTTTATAAAGATGCTTGGAGTGATGAAAAAATATTTGATTTTTTCAAAGAACAAAAAGGAAAGCACTTTGACCCAAAACTAATTGATATCTTTTTTAATAATTTTGAAGAGTTTGATGAGGTTAGAAATGCGTTTAAAGATTGATTTTTAGCTTTTTTTAGCTAAAAATCTTTCAAGTACAATTTTAGCAGCAAGTGAGTCAACTCTTCCATCTCTTTTATATTTAATATCACCTTTCATCATATCTTCAGCCTCTATTGAGCTCATATTCTCTTCTTGGAATTCATAAGGAATTTCAAGCTCTAATAATCCAATAAAGTGTTTTATTCTTTTTTGCATATCTTCACTTGAGCTTGGATATCCAACTATTAGTTTTTCTATTTCCCACTCTTTTAAAAACTTATTTACATCATTTGAAGCTTGATTTCTATTTTTTCTTATAATTGCATTTTGAGGAGTTACTAAACTTCCATTTAAACATAGTGCTAGACCTATTCTTTTAAGTCCAATATCAATACTTGCTAATTTCATATAGCTCCTTTGTATAAGTGGTTTTGAAACCATAAAGTAATCATTTTAGTATAATTTTGGTAATATATATCTTTTAATTTTAAGAATAAGATATAAAATAGGATAAATGATGAAATTAGCTGTATTTGATTTTGATTCAACTTTGATGGATGGAGAGACTATTGATTTTTTAGCAAAGCCATTGGGGTTAGAAGAAAAAGTTGCAAAAATTACAGAAGAGGCTATGGCTGGAAGATTAGATTTTTTTGAGTCACTTATTGAAAGAGTAGCTTTATTAAAAGGTTTAGAGTATAAGCTTGCTGTTGATATTTGTAAAGATTTACCTCTTATGCCAGGAGCTTATGAAACAGTTGCAAAACTAAAAGAGTCAGGTTACAAAGTAGTTTGTTTTTCAGGAGGATTTAGAATTGGTACAGGTCCTGCTAAAGAGAAGTTAGGACTTGATGCTGATTTTTCAAATATCTTACATGAAAAAGATGGAATACTAACAGGTCTTGTTGGTGGAGATATGATGTTTGGTTTTTCAAAAGGTGATATGATTCAAAGAATTCAAGCTATGCTAGGAGTTTCAAAAGAGAATACTTTAGTTGCAGGTGATGGAGCAAATGATGTTTCTATGTTTCCATATGCTGCTAAAAGAGTTGCTTTTTGTGCAAAAGATATTTTGAAAAAAGAGGCAAATATTATAGTTGATACAAAAGATTTAACACAGATTTTAAAAGAAATTTAAGGAGATAGAAGTATGAGTTTAAAAGAGGATATTAATTTTTCATTATGGTGTGATTTTATTGAAAGAGATTTTTTAGAGAATCAATTTCAAGATTTGATTAAAAATGAGACTATTCAAGGTGCTACTTCAAATCCAGCAATTTTTGCTTCATCTATTTCAAACTCAGTTGCATATAAACAACAACTTGAGATGTTACAAGCAAATACAGCTAAAACTATTTATGAAGAGTTAGCAACTACAGATATCAAAAGAGCAGCTGAATTATTAGAGGATATGTATAAAAATGATAATGATGATGGTTTTATTTCACTTGAGGTTGACCCAACACTTTGTGATGATGCCCAAGGTACTATAGAAGAGGGTGTTAGACTTTTTAAGACTTTAGCTCATGATAATGTTATGATAAAAGTTCCAGCAACAGAAGCTGGTTATCTTGCAATGGAAGAGTTAACTTCTCAAGGAATAAATGTAAATGCAACACTTATTTTCTCACCTGCTCAAGCTATAAAATGTGCAAAAGCTTTAAACAAAGGTTTAGAAAAATCAATTAGTGATGCTAAAGCTGTTATTTCTGTATTTGTATCTAGATTTGATAGATTATGTGATGCTGATTTTGCTGAAAAAGGACTTGAGACTTCAAAACTAGGTATTATAAATGCTGCAAAATGTTATCATGAAGTTGAAAAAATAGGTAATAAAAATATTAGAACTCTATTTGCTAGTACAGGTGTAAAAGGTGATGAGTTACCATCAACTTATTATGTGGATAATTTACTATATCCAAATAGCGTAAATACAGCACCATTGGCAACAATTGAAGATTATCTTATAAGTGGTCAAAAAGAGCCAAGTAAAATTATAAGTGAAATAGAGTGTGATGCTTTTTTTGTAAAGTTAGAGAAAAAAGGTGTAGAGATTGATGCTGTTTATGACTCTTTATTAAAAGATGGATTAGATGCATTTAAAGTATCATTTGTAGAATTATTAAATAAATTAAAATCGTAAAACATAGAGGTAAAAAATGAAAAACTGGAACCCGAGTTCTTGGAGAAATTTTCCAATAAAACAACAACCAACTTATACTGATTTAGAAAAACTAGCAAAAGTAGAGAAAGAGTTAAGCTCTTATCCACCACTTATATTTGCAGGTGAAGCTAGAAATTTAAAAGCTGATTTAGCTGATGTAGTTGAGGGAAAAGCATTTTTACTTCAAGGTGGAGATTGTGCTGAATCTTTTGATGCTTTCAATGCAAACAATATAAAAGATTTATTTAAAGTAATGATGCAAATGGCTGTTGTACTTACTTTTTCAGGTGGATGTCCTGTTGTAAAAGTTGGAAGAATAGCAGGTCAATTTGCAAAACCAAGATCTGCTGATTTTGAAGAGATAAATGGAATAGCATTACCCTCTTATAGAGGAGATATTATTAACTCTGTTGGTTTTGATGAAAAA
>CBFIGT010000058.1:0-14258 GCA_965662175.1 Arcobacter sp.
ATTTAAATCATTTTGTAGTTCATCCCACTCTTTATAAGATATTCCACTAACAAAAATATTATTATCAAATTCTGGAAAAGATGCAGCTGCTAAAACCTCTCCATTTTTTACATTCATAACTATTACAACACCTGCTTTATGATTAAAAACTTCATGAATATATTTTTGCAGTTCTATATCAATTGTAGTTGTTAAGTTATTGTCTTTAGAGGGCTCTTTTTCATTTAAAAGTTCAATCTGTTTGTTTAAGGCATTTACTTTAATCTCTTTAAATCCAAGCTCCCCTTGAAGCATAGTGTTATAATATCTTTCTAAACCATTTTTCCCAATAATTCCACTATATTTTGAGATAGGGTTTCTATTTATATCACTTCTTGAAGCTTTACCAACATATCCAACTAAATGTGAAGCTACTTTATTAAAAGGGTAGTTTCTTTTTACAGCTGACTCTACTTTTAAATTTTCTAATGAATTAAATATAGTATATTTACTAAAAAAATCATCATAAGGAATATAATCAATAATTTTTACATAATCATGTTTATAAGGTGAATCTAGTTTTTTATATTTTTTAATTAATTTCTCTTTTTCAAACTCAGGAAAATGAGTTACAACAGTATCAACTAACTCTTCTAAAATATGAAGATTTTTATATGACCTTAAATGGGGTTTTATACTTAATGAAAATCCTAAATCATTAATAGCAAGAGCTACTCCATTTCTATCTTTTATAAGACCTCTTGATGGGGTTTCATACACTTTTTTTATGTAGTTTTGTTTTGATAACTCTTCATAATATGTATTTGATTTTATACTCAAATAATAGAGTCTTGAGAGTAATAGCAAACATACAATACCAATAAAAATTAAAATTAAATTAATACGTTTTTTCATAGAAATAGTCCAAATATGATGAAATCGATAAGAATGTTTATAAAAATATTTTTAAGTAAATAAAATGAAAAGCCATTTGTGAAGCTCCATAAAATTAACATTCCTAAATAAAAAGTTATTATATAGATATAACTGTTTAGATTGTGTAAAGAGATAACTCTTGTAAGGTATGGAATTACAAAAATATATATAAAAAAAGAGAGTAAAGTGAGTGAAAATGGTATAAACCCATTATTGTACTCAATAAATAAAAATCCAATAATTAGTGTAACTGCTGAATAGTAATAAGAGTTTTTTACACATTTTTTTAAAGCTAAAAATATTATTCCAGCTAACATTATAGGAAAAAAATGCACTGAACTTACAATATTTAAGAATATTGTAAAAATTGTTAACATAAATATGAAAATTGGATTATGAAGTAGTATGTTTCTCATTTATAATATATAGTTCTTAAAATTAAATTTAGGGGCGATTATATTATAAAAACTCTTAATCCTATCTCTTTGATAATTTATTTTTTTGAAAGGCTATAAATAAAAGCAAAAATTTCAGCTATGGCTTTGTACATATCAGGTGGTATTTCTTGGTCTATTTCTAGTTTTGTAAGAAGTTCAACTAAATCTTCATCTTTTTTTATTGGGATATTGTTTTCTTGGGCAATTTGTATAATGTTTTTTGCAATTTCACCTTTTCCCTTTGCTATAAGTGTAGGGGCTTGTCTTGTTTGTTCATCATATTTTAAAGCGGCAGCTTTTAAGATTTTTTTATTTTCTTCCATTTTAAACCTTAATATTTAAGCCAAAATCAAAATTATTATTTTGTTTATAAATATTCTCTTTACTACTTATCTCTTCACTTTTTTTTGAATATATAGAGATAGAGTCAACTTTTATATCTGAAGAGAAAAGGGCTTGTTTTAGATTTGAGAGTTTTTCTCTTATAAGTTGTTTTGTTTCATCTTTTTCAATAAAAATAGAGATATCAAGATTTTCTTGATTAAACATAAATAGATGAACATCTAATTCACCTAACTCTTTTAAGCTTAAGTTAATAACACAATAAAACTTCTCTTCGCCACTTTTTTTAATATCAATAGAACCATCTTCCAATAAATCCCATAAAAAAGGAATATAAATATTGTTTGAACTATTTGCTAAAGAGTAGAGTTGATGGTAATCAATTTGATTTAAAAGTTTATCTGTTTGTTTTAAAAGCTCATTTGAATTTCCATCTTTTAGAGTCTCTAATTGTGCTTTAGTTTGTAAAAGCAATGTTTTTATATCATTAAAAATCGTTGATTCATTTCTTAGTGTTGGATTGTTTAGTTGTTGGGCTAGTTTTGATTCTAAAAAAATACCACTTTTAACAAACTGCTCTTTTATATCTGCATTTTTTGATTTATCTATATTTATTAAAAAGTTTTCTAAAAAAGTTTTTAAGTTTTTTGTTGTTTCACCATTTGGCAAAGATTTTAAAAGCTCTTGTAAGTTCGAGCTAAAAGAACCCAAATTTTTTGATATATTTGTATTTTTTAGAAGATTTAAAACTGTTTAATTTGATTGTTTTGAATTGCCTATACTATTAAATAGAGATTTTAAAACAGTAGATAAGTTTAAATCTTTATTTTGGGATAAAAGTGTTTTTACATCTGCTTCTTTTAAAACTTCTTTTGCAGTTGTATTATCTTTTGCTGTTAATATGTTTAGTTTATTTAATTGGTTTTCATTTGAAACTATCATTCTTAAAGTATATCATAAAATTAAAATATAACTCTTTTTTGGTATAATCACTTTTAAAAATTTAACAAAGGAATTTGATGCAAGATATTACAATTTGGCATAATCCTAGATGTTCAAAATCAAGAGCAGCCTTAGACCTATTAAAAGAGAAAAACTTAGATATAAATATTATAAAATATTTGGATACAACTCCAACAAAAGAGGAACTTAAAGAAGTTTTAAAAATGTTAGGAATGAGTGCTAGAGATTTAATGAGAACAAAAGAGGATATTTATAAAGAGTTAAATTTAAAAGATGAAAATGATGAAGAAAAGCTTATAAGTGCAATGATTGAAAATCCAAAACTAATAGAACGACCTGTTATTATTAAAGATAAAAAAGCTGTAGTTGCAAGACCTATTGAAAATATAAACGAACTTTTTTAATGATACACGAAAAACAACTAAGAATAAGATATATAAGGGTTTTAGAGAAGTTTTTTACAAGAACAGTCTCTTTACTAAAACTTGAAGATTTTGATTTTATAATTTTTAAACAAAGAACATTAAAAAATTTTGAAGATACAAAAAGAGTTAAAAAAGTTGATTTAACATCACAATATTTAACAAGTTTAAAGAAGTTTATTGATTTAACACTACAATATCTTGAATACCACTCAGAAACCTTTGAAGAGGAGAGAAATACTCTTTTAAAAGAGGCCAATTTACTTCAAAAAGAGAAAAACCAAAGTGCTTATAAAAAAGATAAACACAAACATAAAAAGTTTGATGATGGATATTAATGGAAGATGAAAACAAAAGTTTTAAACTCTCAGGAACTCTAAAAAAAGTACTTTTTTCAAATAGTGATACAGGTTTTTGTATAGCTGTACTTGATAACGACCAAAAAATATGTGGTTCATACTTTGATACTGATATTGAAAAAATAGTTGGTGAAAATATAGTATTAACAGGAAACTGGGTAACCCATAAAAAGTATGGAATACAGTTTGCTTTTGATACTTTGGAGTTAAAAGAGCAAGAGTTATACTTTTTTTTAACCAAAATAGTAAAAGGAATAGGGCGAAAAGTTGCCCTTGAATTACTTGAAAAATATAATGAAGAAGAGTTAGTTGATGTTTTAAATAATAAACCAGAAGAGTTACTAAACTTCAAAGGTATTAGAGAAAAAAAACTAACAACCATAAAAGCCTCTTGGCAAAAGTTTAAACACCTAAGAGAGTTAGGCTCTTTTCTTTCAAAGTTTGGTGTAACATCAAACCTTATTACAAAGATTTATTCAGAGTTTGGTGAAGTTGATAATTTAATTGAAGTTATTAAAAAAAATCCATATGTTTTAATTCGTATAAAAGGTATAGGATTTAAAAGAGCTGATGAGATTGCAAAGGCTTTGGGAATTGATGAAAAATCTGATTTTAGGATTATGGCTTGTTTAAACTATACCTTAAAAGAGTATTGCGATAATAATGGAAACTCCTCAATAGACAAATTTCATCTATATAGACTTTTAGATGAAGCCCTAAGATTTCAAAATGAAGATATGATTTATGAAAATGCAATTACAAAAATGGAGCTTGAGGGGGATATTCATAAAACAAAAGAGAATAGATACTCACCCTCTATGCTTTTTCATGCAGAAAGAAATATCTTAGAGTTTTTTAGAACAAGAGAAAATGACCAATATCTTAAAAAAATAGTTTCAAATATTGATGAGTATTTGGATAAAAAAGAGAAAACCTTAGGATTTACCTTAAGTGTTGAGCAAAAAAAAGCAGTTGAGCTTATAAATGAGGGGCATAAAACACTATTTTTAATAGGTTATGCAGGTACAGGAAAATCTACATCAAGTAGAGCAATACTTGAACTTCTTGAAGAGATAAACTCTTATGATGATATTATAACTATTGCTTTAAGTGGAATAGCCTCTCAAAGAATAGCTGATACAACAGGATATAAAAGTTCAACAATACAATCACTTTTTGTAAAACACAAAGAGAATGATTATTTTCCTTATAAAGTAATACTTTTAGATGAAGCATCTATGGTAAATTCGGTGATGTTTTATCAAATAATATCAAAAATAGGGCAAGATACTATTTTTATAGTTGTTGGTGATGATGGGCAGTTACCTGCAATTGGAGCTGGAAATGTTTTAAGTGATGCAATAAACTATGAACTAGCACCAATTTGTAAACTTACAAAAATATATAGACAAAATGAGAATCAAGCAATAGCTTTAATTGCAAATGAGATAAGACAGGGTAATTTACCTGATTATAATGGTGATTATGATGATTTTAAATTTATGGATGTCTCCATTTCAAACTATTATGCTTCAAAAAACTCCTTGGCTCAAAATGAATTTTCAAATTTACGAGGTCAAAATTCTGAGCAAATATTAAGTATGATATTAAATATATCAAGTGCTTATATAAAAGATTTTTATTTATTAATAAAAGATAAAGAGATATCAAAAGCTTTGACTTTGTTTCAAATAATAACACCTATGAAAGGTGGAATACTTGGAGTTGAGAACTTAAATAACCAACTTCAAAAGATATTTAACAGCTCCAGAGAAGAGAGTAAAAAAACAAAACTTTATGAGTATAAATTAAGTGATAAAGTAATTCATATAAAAAATGAAAATATGAAATCCCAAACCATGCAAATGTATAGAACAGGTTCAAGTGAATACCTAGAAAAGCGTGTATTCAATGGACAATTAGGACTAATAATAAAGCTTGACTTTGAAGACAATAAGTGTATTGTCTTATATCCAAATGATGATATGGTTGTTTTTTATGATTTTGATGATTTGGACTCTTTATTATCACTTGCATACTGTTTAACCATCCATAAAACGCAAGGAATGGAGTATGATAATGCACTTATTCCTATGAGTTTTTCCCACTATATTATGCATAATACTAAGCTTTTATATACAGCAATTACAAGGGCAAAATCCATGTGTTATATTGTAGGTGAAGAGGATGCTTTTAAGGGTGCTTGTAAAAGAATTGAGACTACAAAAAGAGAATCTGTAATAAATGATTTGTTAAGTTAATTATTTTTAACATTTTCAAAAGCTACTTTTGAGTAATATATCTAAAATTTAATTGAGGGTTTTGTTATAATGATAACTTGGATGCAAAAACATAAAAAATGGTTAGTGATTACAATTTGGATAAGTACGATAGCATTCGTTGGTGCTGGATTTGTTGGTTGGGGCTCTTATGAGTATGGTAAATCTTCGGGAGCTGTGGCTGTTGTAGGAGATAGAAAAGTAAGTGTTGAAGAGTATCAAAGAGAGTATTCAGGAATTTATCAACAATATGCACAAGCTTTTGGAAATCAATTTAATCAAGAGATGGCTAAAAAGATGAAGTTGCATGAAGCAGCTATTAATTTAGTTATTCAAAAAAATCTTATTTTATCTTATGCTGATGATTTAGGTTTAAATGTTACTGATGAAGATATTGCTAAAGAATTAGTACAAATGGATGCTTTTATAAAAGATGGAAAATTTGATAAAGAGTTATATATAAAAGTTTTAAGACAAAATAGAACAACAGCTGTAGAGTTTGAAGAGTCTTTAAAAAGAGATTTATTATTACAAAAAGTTGAGTCACTATTTGATTTAGAGCCTGTAAATAATGAGGTTTCTAATTTAACTGAGGTTTTATTCTCGCAAGATGATATTTCAATTAAGATTTTAAATCCAAATGATATTAAAATTGATTTAAGTGATGATAAATTAAAAGCTTATTGGGAAGTAAACAAGGTAAAATATTTATCTGATAAATCTTATGAATTAAGTACAACAAATATTGCTTTTGAAAAAATTACGCCTACAACTGAAGAGTTACAGGACCACTATAAGAAGTTTAAAACTGATTATAAAAAAGAGGATGGAAAAATAAAATCTTTTGATGAAGCAAAAGATGATATGATTAGATTCTTAAGTGCTAAAGCTACTAAAAAAACAGCTTTAAAAGAGTATTTAAAACTTAAAAAAGATGAAAGCAAATTTGAAAAAGATATAACTATTTTTGAAAATGAGTTAAAATTTTCACAAGAAGAGATAAATGAGATAAAAACAGCTAATATAGGAGATGTTTTAAAACCATTTGAGGGTGAAAATAGTTTTACAATTGTAAAAGTATTAAACAAAATTGACCCAAAACCATTAGCTTTTGAAGATGCAAAACAGATGGTAAAAGCTGATTATGAGAGTGAAGAAAAAGAAAAAGAGATAGAAAATCTTGCTAATAATGAGTTGAAAAACTTCAAAGGTCTTGAGATTGGTTTTGTAGGAAGAGAGTCTGTAAATAGTATTACAGGTTTAACACCAAATGAAGCTTATGAGTTTTTAAATCAACTTTTTATGAGTAGTGAAAAATTAGGAAAAATTAGTGTTGCAGATAAAATTGTATTATATAAAATTAATGCAAGTAGACTTGGAACAAATAATGATGAGAAACTAAAAGTTATTAAAGATACATTACTTAAGCTTCAAAAAGCTGAATTAATGAACAGTTTAGTTAAAAATCTTGAAAATAAATATGAAGTATCTTCATCTCTTGATGTAAAGGAGTAAACCTTGAGTAAAACGCTATTAGCGATAGATATTGGATCTACCGACGTTACAGCAATAATAGCCAAAAATGATTTAGACTATAAAATAAATATTTTAGGTACTGGTGTTGAAGTAAGTGATGGAATAAATAAAGGTCTTATTACAAATATTGAACTAGCGTCAAAATCTATTCAAAATGCGGTATTAAAAGCCAAAAGAAGCACTTCAGAACCAATAGAATCAACAGTTGTTGCAATCTCAGGTGCTTACACAAAAGGTGTAAGAAGTATGGGAAGTGTAAATGTTCCAAATGGAATAATTACAGAGCATGAAATAAATCAAGTTATGCAAATGGCACTATACAATGCAACAATAGTGCCTGAGTATGAAGTAGTTCATGTAATACCAATATTTTTTAAAGTTGATGATTCATCAGATGTTGAAAATCCTTTAAATATGAATGGTGCTAGATTAGAGGTTTCAGTTTATATAGTAACAGCTAAAAAAACAGCACTTACAAATCTAAAATCAGCATTTAAAGAGTCAAATATTGAGATTACAAACTTTGCTTTAAACTCTTATGCAACAGCAATTTCTGTTTTAGATGAACAACAAAATAAATTTGGAAGTTTAGTTGTAAATATTGGTGGAACTACAACTGAGTTTGCATGTTATAAGGGTGGAGCTTTATTATATACTGACTTTTTGGCTGTTGGTTCTAATCATATTACAAATGATTTATCAGTTATGTTACACACTCCACATAATGCAGCTGAACTTATTAAAATAAAATATGGAAGCTTAATAGCTAAAGAAGAAGATAATCAATTAGCTATCAAGAAAATAAAAATCCCTAGAATTGGTGATGAACAAGTTACAAATGAAATCTCACTTGTTGATGTTAGAAATATAATTCATGCAAGAGTTGAAGAGATTTTAGTTCTAATTAAGCAAAAACTTCAAAGAAGTGGTATTGCTGATAGTTTGGATGCTGGAATTGTCATAACAGGTGGAATGAGTCAATTATTAGGTTTAAAAGAGTTAGCAACTTTAGTTTTTGAAAACATACCTGTAAAAATAGCAAATCCAAAAAATATAAAAAATGGATATATGAATTTTGATGACCCAACTATGTCAACAATAGTTGGACTTCTATTTTACTCTTTAGATAAAAATAGAAATTTTGAACTTGATTCAAATAAAAAATTAAGAAGAAAAGTAATTGAGCAAAAAACTGTTCAAAAAGAGATTATAAAAGAGATACCAAAAGAGAAAGAAAACTCTACAAAACAAAATATTGATATAAAACTAAAAACAGATGACCCAACTAAGCTACCTAGAATATCTGAAAAAGATAAAGGAAAAGGTATGTCTAGATTTTGGAATAAAGTATCGGAGTGGTTTTAATGGATAATGGACTATTTAAAGTGGATGATATAACAGTAGAAATGCCTAATAAAACTTTGTCAGATAATGTTGCTAAAATTACCGTAGTTGGAGTTGGTGGCGGTGGATGTAATATGGTTAACCATATGATTCAAGAGGGAAGCCGAAGAATTGATTTAATCGCAGCTAATACCGACTTACAAGTTCTAAATATCTCAAGAGCTCCTAAAAAAATACAATTAGGTGTAAAGCTTACAAAAGGGCTTGGTGCAGGAATGAAACCAGAGATTGGTAGAGATTCTGCAATTGAGAGTTATGATGAGATTAAAAATACTCTAAATGGAGCTGATATAGTATTTATTGCAGCAGGTCTTGGAGGTGGTACAGGTACGGGTGCTGCTTCTATTATTGCAAAAGCTGCTAAAGAGATTGGTGCTTTAACAGTTGCTGTTGTAACAAAACCATTTACTTGGGAAGGTAAAAAAAGAGCTGGATTAGCTAATCTTGGACTTGAAGAGATTAAAAAAATATCTGACTCAATAATAGTAGTTCCAAATGATAGATTATTAGATATTGTAGATAAAGATATAGGTATGAAAGATGCCTTTAAAATAATTGATAATATTTTATATCAAGCTGTAAATGGTATGAGTGAGGTTATTTTAAATCCTGGAAATAGTGATATTAATACTGACTTTGCCGATGTAAAAACTATTATGCAACACAAAGGTATGGCACTTATGGGAATAGGGCGAGCTAAAGGTGATGATGCAGCTATAAAAGCACTTGATGCAGCTACAAACTCTCCATTACTTGATAAAATGTCTTTAAGTGGTGCAAAAGGTATTTTAATACACTTTAATATTCATCCTCAAGTATCTATTTTTGCTATTAATAATGTTATGGAAAAAATTCATGATACTATTGATTCAAATGCTGAGATTATTTTTGGTACAACATCAGATGATAGTTTACAAAAAGATGAAGTTAAGATTACAATAGTTGCAACAGGATTTGAAAACTCAAATAATACAAGTATGGATGATGAGCAAAAAGATGAGCCAAAAAATAGTAAGATTTCTAAAAATGATGAAAACTATTTAGATATACCACCTTTGATGAGAGATTACGTAGTACAGTATCACTTATAAAAAGAGTAGAGATAATCTACTCTTCAAAAATCACCACATCATAAGAGCTTTTTTTGATAACTAAAGCTTTTGATGATGGTACAACTCCAAATCTATCCACATCTCTTAGTTTTACTTTATATTTTTCCACATCTTTTTCTAGTACTTTTATTTTTTTATTTAAACGTAAAATTAAATCAACTCCCGCTAAATTTATTCCAAGTTCTCTAGTTAGTGTTAAAACATATTTAATATGGTCAATATCTTTTTGAGAATAAAGACGAATTTTTCCATTTGTTCGAGAAGGTTTTATTAAACCTTCTCTCTCATATTGCCTTAATGTTTGAGGGTGAATCTCTAAAATTTGAGCAACTGCTGATATTAAATAAACAGGTTCAGTATAAGATTTTGTATCCATGCAAGCCTCTTTTAAATATTTTCTGGTAATTTCTCTTTCAATAAAGAAACCAACTCTTCATCTAACTCTTCAATCTTAGGTAAAACTATATTTGCTTTTAGATATAAATCACCTTTAGTTCCAAATTTACGATTTAAAATTCCTAATTCTTTAACTCTGAACTTTTGATTTTGTTTTGTATTTTCAGGAACTTTTAGTGTAATTGTTTTATGAATTGTTTTAATTTCAATCTTACCACCAAAAAGTGCTGTTTTTAAAGGTATATCAAAATGCTTTGTTAAAGTATCTCCCTCAAGAGTATATTCAGGACTTGAAGCTACATTTATTTTGATAATTAAGTCTCCCCTTTGTCCTTTGTATGATTTACCTTTTCCTTTTGCACGAATTTTTTGTCCATCTCTTATACCCTCAGGTATTTTGATATCAAATGAGTCATTGTTAAAAGATATGTGTTGCTTACCTCCAATAACTGATACATCAAAGGCAATTGTAATTTGTGCGTTCATATCTAAATCTGGCTCTTCAAATCCACCAAATCCATGACCACCAAATCCACCACCAAATCCAGAAGCTCCACCGCCTCTAAACATTTGTCTTAAGATTTCATCTAAATCAACATTTCCACCTTGACCACGTGCAAAATCATGGAAGTTTTGACCACCAAACATTTGATCTCCATACTGATCATATTGCTGTTTTTTCTCTTTATCAGATAAAACTTCATAAGCTGCATTTATCTCTTTAAACTTCTCTTCTGCATCTTTATCCTTATTTACGTCAGGATGATATTTTCTTGCTAATTTTCTGTATGCTTTTTTGATTTCGTCACTTGAGGCATTCTCGCTCACCTCTAGTGTTTCATATAAACTTTTTGCCATATAAACTCCAATAAATTATAATATTTAATAAAATTATATCACAAACTTGAGTCATAGTCAATCAAGGTTTTTATATTTTTTGGCAAAAAATCAAATTAATTGCTAAGAAAGTATATATATAATAGAATTGCAAGCATGAGAAATGAACTATTTTTAAAAGATGAATGGACTCAAGAAGAGTTCCTAAATAATCAAGAACTATTAAAAAAAGATGGTATTGAAACCATATTAGTTGATACAATTTTAAAGCCAATTGATGGTATTAAAACTGTTGTATATAACCCTTTTGATTTGTTAAATTATCCAAAAGATAAGACTGTTTTTGTTTTTTATTGTGATACGGGAAAGAGTACAAAAGAGAGATTAGAGTTTTATAAATCAAAGCTTCCAGGTTTTAAATGTGTAAGTTTAAGAGGTGGAAGAGGGTATTGGAGACCTAATTTTAGATTATTAAAAAAGAGTGATGATTGATGAAAAATTATGATTATGTAGTTGTTGGTTCTGGGATTGCTGGTTCATGTGTTGCACATTTTTTAAAAGATGAAAAAGTACTTTTAATAGATAGATTTGATGATGTTGCCCAGTTTGCTTCAGGTGCAGCTGGTGCATTTTTATCTCCACTTTTAGGAAAACCAAATAAATTTAAAGAGTTAGTTAGTACCTCTTTAAAGTTTGCTATTGATTTTTATAAAAATATTGATAAAGATTTAATAGTACAAAAAGGTGTTTTAAGAGTGCCAAAAGATGATGACGATATGAAAAAATTTGATGTATATAAAGAGCATTTAGATTTTGAGTGTGATATAAGAGAAGATGGTTTTTTCTTTGAAATTGGTGCTCAAGTTTTTTCTTATGAAATGTGTAAAAAAATCACTGAAGAAATTGAAACAAAATTTAATTATGATGTAGAACATATTAAATATATAGATGGCTTTTGGATATTAAATGATGAAATAAAAACAAAAAATCTAATTCTAACTACAGGTTCTGATATCTCACTAATAGAGGAAGATTACTTTAATATTAGAGCTGTTTGGGGACAAAGAATAGATATAAGCACAACATCTTGTATAGGCTTTAACTACCATAAAGAGTGTTCAATATCAACTTCATATAATAAACTATCAAATAATTTATATAAAGCTTCAATAGGCGCTACTCACCATAGGTTTGATAGCTCATTAGAGCATAATTCAAATCTCTATAAAAATCCAAATAAAGAGAATATTGAAGCTATTGGTTATACACAGGAGTTATACAAAAGTGATACTTCTGAGCTTTTGGAAAAGGCTAATGATATAAGAGAGTTAAAAGATGTAAAAATATTAAAAACCTATTTTGCTCCAAGAGCTAGTAGTGTTGATTACTTTCCTTTGGTTGGACCTTTGATTAACTCTAAAGAGACTTTAAATATGTTTCCATACTTAAAAAATGGTACCAATGTAAAAAGTGATAGATTTATTAAATATGATAATTTATTTGTTTTAAATGGTGTTGGAGGTCGTGGCTTTGTTTTATCCCCTTATTTAGCAAAAAAGTTAGTTGATTTTATTAAAGAAAATAGAGAACTTCCTGATGAAATAAAAGTTGATAGAGTTTTTAAAAAATGGGTAAGAAGAATATAATAAATAAATAGTTAATTTTTTATTTATAATAAAAAGTTAGAATTTTCTTATCAATTTGAGGAGTTGTCTTGTTAAAAAATGTATTAAAAATAGTTTTTTTAGGAGTTGTAGGTTTTGGTTTATTAGTCTATTTAACAGCTGAAAAACCAAGTGCTAATGTTTTAGATAAAAATCAAGTTTCACAATTAGATTTAAAAAACTTACCTGATTATTTAGAAATAGTTGGTCAAGATAAATTGGTTTCAAAAAACAAGTTATTTAAAGAAGGGGCAAAAACTTTATTAATTGTTGGAAATCATGATTCATTATCTGTAGTCAAAGATTTAAGAAAATATTATGAAATCAATATTCCATATGTAACAGTTGCAAATATTTCAAATGCACCATGGTTTATAAAAAAGTGGGCAATACCTGGAAAATTAGAGGAACTAAATAGGGGAAATGCTACTCCTATTATATATGATTATGAGGGTGATGTTGTAAAAGCTTTAAATCAGTTTGATATCACTAAAACAAAATATTTTGCTTATTTGGTAAGTGAAGAGGGAAAAATCTCTAAAATATATGAGGGAAGTGTAAAAGAGGATGCTATGGAGGGTTCTATGAGTGAATCTGAAAAGGTTGAGTCATTGTCGAAATTAGTCACTTTAATTAATTAGGACAAATTTTATCTTAAATTAAAAATTAATTTCAACACATTATTTTTTTTTAAACAATATGCTGTATTATTCTCTAACTATAATATATTTTTAAAAGGAAATAAAATGACACATGAATTAATGAAATTACCATATGAACTAGATGCTTTAGAGCCACAAATGTCTAAGGAGACTTTAGAGTTCCATTATGGAAAACATCACCAAACTTATGTTACTAAATTAAATGGATTAATTGGTGGAACAAAATATGAAAATCTATCTTTAGAAGAGATTGTAAAAGATTCTGAAGGTGGTGTTTTCAATAATGCTGCTCAAGTTATGAATCATGACTTTTTCTGGAATGGATTAACTCCAGGTGGTTCTGAAATCTCTTCTGAGGTTGAAGCTGCTTTAACAGAAGCATTTGGTTCTCTTGCACAGTTTAAAGAAGCATTCTCAAACGCTGCAATTAACAACTTTGGTTCAGGATGGACTTGGTTAGTTAAAAATGCTGAGGGTAAATTAGAAATCGTTTCTACTTCAAATGCAGGTACTCCTATAACTTCAGGATTAACACCTGTTCTTACATGTGATGTATGGGAACATGCATACTATATTGATACTAGAAATGCTAGACCTGCATATTTAGAGAATTTCTGGCAATTAGTTAATTGGGATTTTGTAGCTTCAAATCTTAAATAATTATAAATAAAGATTAAACTTTTAAAGGGTCATATAATATATGGCCCTTTTTTATTATCTAAAAAAAATTACATAGGTTAAAAAATGAATAATATTACAAAACAAGACTCAATTAGAGGTGCTTTTTTTTCATCAATTGTTGCTGATGCTTTATGTTTAGGAAGTCATTATGAATATGATGCAAAAAAAATATATAAAGCTTATGGTGAAAAACCGATAGAAAAATTTATGAGTCCAGGTGAAATGATGGGTGGAATGACTCATGGAATA
>CBFIGT010000059.1:0-14001 GCA_965662175.1 Arcobacter sp.
AATAAACCTTTATCAACATTAAGATGAAAATCATTAATTTTAGTACTAATATAAGATGACTCTATCATCATAATATTCATTGTATGGGAAAATATTTTTAAAAAAGTTGTATCTTCTTTATAGATTACAGGCATATTTGATGAGAGTTTTTCAACAGTTGCTAACTCTTTTATAATATTATTCATTCTCTCAAATGCTCTAGTTAAAATCTCTTTATTTTGATCATCATCTAAGGTTTCAACTATAAACATAGCTTTTGTGATTGGTGTTTTTAATTCATGCATCATATTTCGCATAAAAAGATTTTTTGATTCTGTAAGATTATTGATTTTTGTTATTGCATCATTAAAGCTATTTGCGATTTTTCCTATTTCATCATTATTTTGAAAATCAAGTTTAATAGAGGTATCACCATTAGAAAATTTTCTAATTTGCCTATCTAAATGTCTTAAAGGAATAAACTTTTTTCTAATAACAATATAAAGAACAATAAAAATAGTAACAGCTAATAAATAAATAAGAATAGCAATACTTTTATTGTAAGGTTGGGGTTTTAAATCCTCAAGAAGTATGTTATAACTTAGTTTTTGCACATAAATATAAAATTTATTAAAATGTTCATAAACCCTAACTCTCTCAAAAGCAGACTCTTGAAACATAATCTCTTTTGCATTGTTTATAATTCGAAGTTTTTCTATTCTATCTTCAATTGGAGTAACTTGAAATTGTTCATAAAGTTTTTCTAATTGTTCATTTTTTGGAAGTAATTCAAAACCACTTAAAAAGCCATTTGCAATAATACTATATCGTTGTTTTCTCTCTTGAATAGATTTCTCTTTATCTAATTTTACAAAAATTAAAAAAGTAGTAGTTATCGCTCCTATGGCCAATATAAAAATTATATTTATAAAAGCAGTTATTGATATATTTCTCATGTAATTAGTTGGTATCCTATTCCTCTAACAGCTTTTATGTAGGTTTTAGTATTATCAATAAGAGATATTTTATTTCTAATTCTAGATATCATTACATCAATATTTTTTAAGCTACTATCATCTTCTATATGCAAAGAGTCATAAATAAAATCTTCCCTTGAAACAACCCCGCCTTTTCTTTGAATTAGTAGTTTTAAAATATCAAATTCAGCCATAGTTAAATCTAAGGTAAAACCCTTAAAAAGTATTTTCATATCATTTAATCTTAAATTAAAAATAGAATCATCCTCTTTTTTGATTGGCTCTATATTTAACCTTTTTAAGATAGCCTTTATTCTAGCTTGTAGCTCTCTTGGATTATATGGTTTTGGCAAATAATCATCAGCACCTCGCTCAAGTCCCATAACTTTATCTAAAATATCATCCCTAGCACTTGAGATAATAATTGGAATATTAGATGATTTTCTAATTTTTGGAATTAACTCTAATCCATCAATTTCAGGTAACGTTAAATCCAAAATCAAAAGTTTATATTTTGAATCAGTTTGTATCATTGATAGCCCTGTATATGGGCTATCAGTTGTTGTTACTTCAATATCAAATGATTTTAAATAGTTAGATATTATTTCAGCTAACTCTAAATCATCCTCTATCATTAATACTTGTATTATGGCTTATCCTT
Organism: Arcobacter sp.; assembly: GCA_965662175.1. Taxonomy (GTDB): domain Bacteria; phylum Campylobacterota; class Campylobacteria; order Campylobacterales; family Arcobacteraceae; genus Arcobacter. The sequence continues at coordinate 1,618 of CBFIGT010000059.1, forward strand.
TATTTTATAACTAATAGTATAATTTGACCCTGTCTATTTACATAAACTCTTTTATTAATACTATTATATTTTCTAATAGCTTCTTGCACATCAGGGAATTGATTAACAACAATATCCTCTATTTGAATAATAACATCACCCGCTTGAAAACCTACTTTTTCTGATTGTGATTTTGGTTTTACATTTACAACTAAAACACCTGTAATATTTCTTGGGAGTCTATATTGTTCAATTAAGTTATTACTTAAATCACTTAATTGAAGACCACCTAGAATTCTACCATTAGCTGATTCACTTATTATTAATCCATCTCTATTTCCTAAAACAGCATTTAGAGTAATATCTTTTCTATCTCTTTCAAGAAGAATAGTAATCTTTTCATTAGGTTTAAAACTTGCAATTGTATTTTGTAAATCTGTTCTATCTTTAATAGGCTTATTATTTATTGCAAAAATTAAATCACCTCTTTTTAGTCCATATTTATAAGCAGGTGTATCAGTTCCAACTTCCATAATAAGTGCACCACTTTTATGTTTATAAACCTGTGCTGTATCTTTTGTTAAATCATTAATAACAACACCTAAATATCCTCTTGTAACTTTTCCCTCTTCAACAAGTTTTGTAGCAACTTCAATTACCATGTCAATAGGAATAGCAAAACCAATACCATTGTTTCCACCACTTTTAGAGATAATTGCACTATTAATTCCAATAAGTGCTCCTCTACTATCAACTAAAGCTCCCCCTGAGTTTCCAGGATTTATAGAAGCATCTGTTTGAATAAAGTTTTCATATCTATTTATTCCAACTCTATTTTTATTTAAAGCTGAAATAATACCTTGTGTTACAGTTTCACCTATACCAAATGGATTTCCAATTGCAAAAATCATATCACCAACTTTTAAATCAGATGAGTGACCTATTTTTATAGGATGTAGTTTTTTTGCATCAATTTTAATAACAGCTAAATCAGAATCAGCATCTTTTCCTATTAGTTTTGCACTATATTCAGTTGTTTCTCCTGATAGGGTAACTGTAATTTCATCTGCATTTTCTATTACATGATTATTTGTAATAATATATCCATCTTCTGAGACAACAACACCCGAACCTAAAGCTCTTTGGATTTTGTTTTGTTTAAATTGATTTCCAAATTGATCACCAAAAAATCTTCTAAATAATGGGTCGTTAAACATCTCCATAGGAAGATTTCCAACTTGATTAGTCATATGTTTTTTAGTTGAAATATTTACAACTGAAAGCATTGCATCATTTACTGACTCATGAAATGATAATATTTGATTATTTGAATTTGGAATAACTCTTTGTGGGTTTTTTTCAATCATATCAAAATCAATACTTTGTGCAAATAAATTTACTGAAAGCAATGATGTAATTAGTATTAGTTTTTTGTTAAATGAGAATATAGTTTTTATTTTCATATCAATCCTTTTAAATTAATTTATTTTAGAATTATATATGTTGCTTGTAAATGAAAGGTTAATAAATTCGTTAATGTTTGTTAACAAATTGTGGGAAACCCACAATTTATTATAAATCTGTTTTTAAAACAGCACCATTACTTGCATTAGTAACTAAGGCTCTATATTGACCTAACCATTTTGATTTTAAAGGTTTTTTAAGTGGTGTAAATTCAGCTTTTCTTTTAGCTATCTCTTCATCACTTAAATTTACAGATAGAATATACTCATCAACATCAATATGAATCTCATCACCATCTTTAAGTAATCCAATCATACCACCCTCAGCAGCCTCAGGACTAACATGACCAATTGAAGCACCTCTTGTAGCACCAGAAAATCTTCCATCAGTAATTAAAGCAACTTTATCTCCAAGTCCCATACCCATGATTAATGAAGTAGGAGCTAGCATCTCTTGCATACCAGGACCACCTTTAGGACCCTCATATCTAATAACTACCACATCACCTGCTTTTACTTTTCCACCTAAAATTCCAGCTATGGCTTCAGGTTGACCATCAAAACAAACAGCTTTTCCTGTAAGTTTTCTAGCTCCTGTAATACCAGCTGTTTTAATAACAGCACCCTCAGTAGCTAAGTTTCCATATAAAATAGCTAATCCACCAACTTTTGAGTATGGATTATCAATAGTATGAATAATGTTTGTATCTTTAATATATGCATCTTTGATCTTTTCATATAGTGTTTCACCAGAGATTGTAAGGTTTTCTAATAAAATATCATCACCTCTTTTTGTCATCTCTTTCATAACAGCATTTACACCACCTGCTTTATTTATATCTTCCATATGAACAGTAGATAATGATGGAGAAATTTTAGCAATATGAGAAACTCTTTTAGAGATTTTATTAATATCTTCAAGATTAAAGTTTACATTTGCTTCTTTTGCTATTGCTAACATATGTAATACTGTATTTGAACTTCCACCCATAGCCATATCAACAGCAAATGCATTTCTAACTGCATTTTCATTTAAGATATTAGATAGTTTAAACTTTTCTCTTGCTTGGTTATCTTTTGCAATATCACAAATTCTTCTAGCTGCTTTTCTATATAACTCTTCTCTTTGGGGTGTTAAAGCTAAGATAGTTCCATTTCCAGGAAGTGCAATACCCATAGCTTCCATAAGTGTATTCATAGAGTTTGCTGTAAACATACCAGAACAGCTTCCACCACTTGGACATGCATTACACTCAATATCTGTAAGCTCTTCTTCTGTAATATCACCTTTTTCAAATTTACCAACAGCTTCAAATGCAGTTGCTAAATCAATAGGAGTTCCATCTTTAGTATAACCTTTTTGCATAGGTCCACCACTTACAAAGATTGTAGGAACATCAACTCTAATAGCACCCATAATCATACCAGGTACAATTTTATCACAATTTGGAATTGCAATCATTGCATCTAGTTTATGAGCATTCATAACTGTCTCAATTGAACTAGCAATTAGTTCTCTTGATGGAAGTGAAAATAACATACCATCATGACCCATTGCAATTCCATCATCAACACCAATTGTATTGAATTCAAAAGGAACACAACCATTAGCTTTTATCTCATCTTTAATAATAGCACCAACTTTATTTAAAAAGAAGTGTCCTGGAATAATTTCTATAAAAGAGTTAGCAACTCCAATAAATGGTTTACCAAAATCATCATCTTTTAGTCCTGTTGCCCTAAATAGCGACCTATGAGGGGCTCTGTCATAGCCTTTTTTTACTTCATCACTTCTCATATGAATCCTTTTATTTTTTTAATTTTAAAGATTATATCAAAAATTTTAAAAATTTTTATTAAAACCCTTGACAAAGATATTTTTTTTTAATATAATTCCAGTCCATTTTAAGAAGATACATTCTTAAAACTACCAAATAGTGCGAGTGTGGCGGAATAGGTAGACGCGTGGGACTTAAAATCCCATTCCGGTTTCGGAGTGTGAGTTCGATTCTCACCATTCGCACCACTATTATTTTTATGTAGAGAGTTGCCAGAGTTGGTCGAATGGACCGGTTTTGAAAACCGGCGAGGTTCACGCCTCCGAGGGTTCGAATCCCTTGCTCTCTGCCACTTTTAAACAATCATTTTATCTTAATAGTTGTTAAAATGGTTTTTTACCCGTTGGAGGTATAGCAAAGTTGGTAATGCCGTGGATTGCAAATCCACCATGCGTCGGTTCGAGTCCGGCTACCTCCTCCAAATTTTTTTATAATCAATCACTTTAAAAATTTAGATTTTTTTTGTATTTTTGTCATTAATTTGACTTGAGTTTTCATTCTAAAATATGCATTTTTATTTGAATTTAGATTATATAGCATATTAAGAAAAAGGAAATGCAATGGCAGATTTAGTAAATGGAACAGTAAAATGGTTCAACAGCGAAAAAGGTTTTGGTTTTATTCAACAAGATAATGGTGGAAAAGATGTATTCGTACACTATAGACAAATCAATAGTACAGGATATGGAAGAGTTTCATTAGATGAAGGTCAAAAAGTAACTTTTGAAATTGCTCAAGGTGAAAAAGGTCCTCAAGCTGAAAATGTAACTGCTTTATAATAAAGACTTACATATAAAAGAAAAGGAGATAGTTTTTCTATCTCCTTTTTTTTACTTTAATTTTTTAATAGACAATTGGGAGAGCTGGTTTAATCCACTACCTTGGAAGGGTAGCGTAGAGTAATCTACCGTCGGTTCGAATCCGACATTGTCTGCCACTACTTTTAACTAAAATTTTTTTATTTTCTTAAAATCTTTTAATAATCTTCAATAGTTTATATTATTAAATATATATTTATTATTTTATCCTATTATTTCATTAAAAAGAATTGAATAAATATGAAAGATTTAAATATTAATAAAAATGCAAAAATAAACTCCCTTGAAGAGTTAGCTAAATTAGCTGATTACTCTTTACTTGATACACTTGTTTGTGACCCTGATGCTTCTGTTGATGGAAAAAACCATTATCCAAGAGAAGTTTTCAATGGACATTATGTTCCTGTAACTCCAACTCCTATCAAAAATCCAATATATATAATACATAGTAAAACTTTTTTTGAAGAATTAGGGCTAGATGACTCTTTAGCACAAAATGAAGAGTTTATAAAAATGTTTAGTGGCGATATTTCAAATATTCCAAAACCACTACGAAATATCGGTTGGGCTTGTGGTTATGCTCTTTCAATTTATGGTAGGGAATATTATGCACAATGTCCATTTCAAACGGGAAATGGCTACGGTGATGGAAGAGCCATATCTATTCTTGAGGCTGTAATAAAAGATAAGCGTTGGGAAATGCAACTAAAAGGAGGTGGTAGAACACCATATTGTAGAGGTGCAGATGGAAGAGCTGTTTTAAGATCTAGCATAAGAGAGTTTTTAGCACAAGAACATATGCATGCATTAAATATTCCAACAAGTAGGTCTTTAAGTTTATATACTTCAAATGAAGAAACAGTAAATAGACCTTGGTTTACACAAGGTTCATACTCAAGAGATCCAGAACTTATGATAAGAGAAAATGTTGCCATTACAACAAGAGTTGCTCCATCATTTTTAAGAGTTGGGCAGTTAGAACTTTTTGGAAGACGAGAAAGAAAAAATGAACACGCAAAAGCAAAAGAAGAGTTAGAACAAATTGTATTGCATGCAATAAATAGAGAGTATGGTGATGAGATTGATAAAAACTTAGCACTAGAAGAAAAAATAGTTCTTTTTGCCATGAAGTTTCGTGAAAGACTTACATCATTAGTTGCAAACTGGATTAGAGTTGGATTTTGTCAAGGAAATTTTAATAGTGATAATACAGCTGTTGGAGGTTTTACTTTAGATTATGGTCCATTTGGATTTATAGATATGTTTGATCCAAAATATCAGCCATGGACAGGCGGTGGAATGCATTTTTCATTTTTTAATCAAGTTGAAGCTGCTAGAAAAAACTTTAATATGTTTTGTAGCTCATTAATCTCATTAGTTGAATCAAAGCCAGATGCTTTAGAAAATTTAAGTGGTATTAGAAGTGGTTTTGCAAAAGTTATGAAAGAAAAGATGGAAAATATGTGGGCTTTAAAACTAGGATTAAAAAAATATGATGAGGATTTATTTAATGAATTAATCTCTTTGATGATAGAAAGTTCTGTTGACTATACAATATTTTTCCGTGAATTATCACAAATACCTGAGGATATTTCAAGTTTAGAAAAAAGCTTTTACAAGAAATTAGAAAATGAAAATATCAAAAAAAGATGGTCAAAGTGGCTTGATATTTGGAAAAGCAATCTTAGTGCAACATCTAAAGAGTTAAAAGCAATCAATCCAAAATATACCCTAAGAGAGTGGTTTTTAGTAGAAGCTTATGAAAAAGCAGAAGATGGAGATTATAGTTTAATATATACATTACAAGAAGTTATGACAAATCCTTATGATGAACAATCAAAAGAAATTGAAGAAAAATTTTATGTGAAAAAACCCTTAGAGTTTTTTGAGATAGCAGGAATTTCTCATATTAGCTGTTCTTCTTAAATTCTTTAGTGATTAGTGCTATATTGCTCTTTTTTTTCATATGTTATTAAGTATAATTGCCAAGTTTATTTAATTAATATAGCTCAATAAAAGGTTTAAAATGAACGAAAATACAAATCTTCAATACTATTTTTTCTATTTCGCTTCTTTTGTAGTTGTGATGGCTGGTTTTAAAGCAGCAAGTGAGATTGTTATTATTTTATTATTAGCAATATTTATTTCTTCCATATTATCAACTTTTGTTAATTTTTTACAAAATAAACATATTCCAAAAATAATTTCTTACTTTATTGTACTGTTGACTATTTTTTCAATTACTTTTTTATTAATTTATATGGTAAATAAATCTTTGGCAAACTTTTCATTAAATCTTCCCGAATATGAACAAAAAATAAAAACATTAGCTATAAAAGGTGTTGAATTTGCTCATAATTATGGCTTTGTTATAAATAAAGAAGAATTATTAAAACTATTAAATTTTAACTCAGTTTTTAAATTTACTACAGATATAATTGGAAATATCGGAGTGGTTTTTTCAAAGGTAATGTTAGTTTTTATTGGAGTTGCTTTTATACTTTCTGAATCTAAAATTTTTGAAAAAAAATTAAAAATAATTTTAAAAGATGATAAAGAAAAATTAAAAAACTTTCATCTTTTTTCAAGTAATTTACAAAAATATTTTACAGTAAAAACATTTACTAGTTTTTTAACTGGTTTTTTTATTTTCTTTGCTTTAATAATATTTGAAATTGATTATCCAATTATTTGGGCTGTTATTGGCTTCTTATTTAATTTTATTCCTGTTATTGGCTCAATAGTAGCTGCTGTTCCAGCTGTTTTATTAGCTCTAATTTCAGGAAATTTTGAAGCTACAATTTGGCTTATTTTAGTCTATATGGTAATAAATATTTCAGTAAGTAATATAATTGAACCTAAATTAATGGGAAAAGAGTTAGGCCTTTCTCCAATGATAATATTTTTCTCTTTAATCTTTTGGGGATGGATTTTAGGTATTGTAGGAATGTTTCTTGCCGTTCCAATTACAATGACACTAAAAATTGCCTTTGAGTCAACTCAAAGTTCAAGATGGATTGGAATTTTTATGTCTAGTTTGGGAAATAAAAAATAGTAGTTTGTTATTTTAATGAAATTTATAGTAAAATATTAGTTATTTTATTGAAATATTAGGAATTAGTATGAGGCTTGTGTTTTTTGTGTTTTGTTTTCTTTTTAGTTTTTTGGATGCTAAAGAGGCTTATGAGAGAAATAATTTCATAAGTGATTTTTCCAATGAGTTTGAATCTCAAAAAGTTGAGGTTTATGACCCTTTAAGTGGTTATAATAGAATTATGACAACATTTAATGATAATGTGTTTATATATGTATTTAATCCAACTACTAAAGCTTATGTAAAAGTTGTACCTGAAACTGCGAGGGTTGGTTTATCAAATTTTTTCGATAATTTACTTTTTCCTATTAGATTTGTAAATAATTTGCTACAATTCAAATTTCAAAACAGTGTTGATGAATTAGCTAGATTTTTAGTTAATAGTACTTTTGGTATTTTAGGGTTTATGGACCCTGCAACTACAGAACTAGGTATAGAAAAACACAAAGAGGATTTTGGACAAACATTAGGTTTTTATGGTTTTGGGCCTGGTTTTCATATTGTTTTACCAATATTAGGGCCATCTAACTTAAGAGATACTTTTGGATTAGTTACAGATGCTTATGTTTCACCTATAAATGATACAAGTGCAATTAATTATAAAATACCAAATGATTCTTCACAAACTATGTATATTAATACAGCTAAATATATAAATGATAACTCATTAAATTTAGGAAAATATGAAAATCTAAAAAAAGATGCTTTAGATTTATATCCGTTTTTAAGAGATATATATGAACAAAAAAGAGAAAAAGAGATAGGAGAGTAGGTTTATGATGTTTAAAAGAGTTTCATTTTTATTTTTGATAATTTCAGTTTTTGCAGTTTCTATTTTTGCAATTGAAGAGAATAAAATCAAAGATATAATGAAAGAGAAAATTGATTCTGTAATTGTTATTTTACAAAAAAAAGAAGATAGTAAAGAGGTAAAAACCTCTAAGATATTTACAATAATGGATCCGTTTTTTGATTATAAAATAATGTCTCAAATTTCACTTGGAAGAGATTGGAATATTTTAACTAGTAAAGAGAAAGAGGAGTTTATAAAAGCTTTTGAATTAAAATTAAAAAATTCATATATTGATAAACTTGATTTGTACACTGACCAAGAGATTGAAATTCACTCTTTAGAGAAGTTAAATCCTAAAAGAATTAAATTACTTACATACTTAATTGGGAAAGATGATAAATATGAGATTGAGTATAAATTCTATAAAAATGAGAAAGATGATTGGCTGATTTATGATGTTAATATCATAGGTGTTAGTATTATGCAAACATATAGACAACAATTCGCTGGTTATTTAAAAAACAATAGTTTTAAAGATTTATTAGTAACTTTAAATAACTCTAAAAACTAATTAATTTATGAAAAACTTTTTTGATAAATATATTATAAAAAACCCAAAAAAAGTTCTTTTACTACTTTTGGTAGTAATTGCTTTTTTAGGATACTACACAACAAAACTTGAAATTGATGCCTCTTCAGAAACACTTCTTTTAGAGAATGATAAAGATTTAAAATTAACTAGAGAGATAAACAAAAGATATGATAATAGAGATATTTTAGTTATTACTTTTAGTCCTAATTATGATTTATTATCTCAAAAAAGTATTGATACTGTAAAAGCTATCTCAAAAGATTTAGAGGCCTTAGCAAGAGTTGAGTCTGTTACATCTATTTTAAATGTACCAATTTTAGAATCACCCATAAGAGAGATAAAAGATTTAGTTGATAGGGTTTATTTATTAGAAGATAAAGAGGTGGATAAAAATTTAGTAAGAAAAGAGTTTTTATCAAGCCCTTTATATAAGAATGCTTTAGTAAGTAGTGACTTTAAAACTATGGCTATTGTTGCAAACCTTTTAAGAGATGAAAAATATTTTCAATTTTTAGATAAAAGAAATAGCTTAGTAAAAAAAGAACAAGATAAAACTATTACTAAAGAAGAGATTTTAGAGTTATCAAAAATCAAAAAAGAGTTTAAAAACTATAGAGATAATTTAAGAGTTCAAGAGCATCAAAATATTGTTGAGGTAAGGGCCATATTAAAAAAGTATGATAGCGAGGGGAAACTTTTTTTAGGTGGAGTTTCTATGATTGCTGATGATATTGTAGGTTATGTAAAAAGTGATTTATATATTTATGGAAGTACATTAGTTTTTATTTTAATTTTTATTTTATGGATTATTTTTAAAGAGTTTATTTGGGTTGCTTTGGCAATTCTAATTTGTATTTTATCTGTTGTATCAACTTCTGGAATATTAGGTTTATTTGGATGGGAAATTACTGTTATTTCATCTAACTTTATTGCGCTTCAATTAATTATTACTATCTCTATTGTTTTACATTTAATAGTAAGATATAGAGAATTAAGTGGAAAATATACTCATGCCTCACAATATAAATTAGTTATAAACACAATATTATCAAAACTAAATCCATCATTTTTTGCTATTATAACAACAATTGCAGGATTTGGTTCCTTAGTTCTTTCGGGAATTCATCCCGTTATAAACTTAGGTTGGATGATGAGTGCTGGTATTGCCATGTCATTATTTATTGCTTTTATTGTATTTCCTGCAATTATGATATTAATGCCAATAAAAAGAGCAAATAAAAAATCTCAAAATAGTGGTTCTTTGACAAATGTAACAGCAAATATTATTGAATACAAATCAAAATATATTGTTATTGGAACTATTATAATAATTCTATTTAGTGCTACAGGAACATTTAAACTAAAAGTAGAAAACTCTTTTATTAATTATTTTAAAAAAGATACTGAAATATATAAAGGGATGGAAGTAATTGATAAAAGTTTAGGTGGTACCACTCCTTTGGATATTATTTTAGACTTTAAAGACAAAAAGATTGAAACTGTTGATACAACAAATGAGTTCTCTTTTGAAAATGAGTTTGCTTTAGAGTCAAATGATGCTCAATATTGGTTTACACCTGATAAAATGAGTTTAATTATGAAAGTTCATAATTATTTGGAGAGTTTAGATTCAGTTGGAAATGTTCAATCTCTAGCAACACTTTTAAAAGTTGGGAAGGTACTTAATAAAAATGAAGAGCTTGATAATTTTAAATTAGCTCTTTTATATAATAAATTACCACAAAAATATAAAGATATAATCTTATCACCATATATAAATATTGATAATAACCAAGCTAGATTTAGTATTAGAATTAAAGATTCTGATGAAAATTTAAGAAGAAATGATTTTTTAAATAAGATAAAATATGATTTATCTCATATTGTTGATAGCGATATTGCAACATATAAACTAACAAATTTAATGGTTTTATATAATAATATGCTTCAATCTCTTTTTGAATCACAAATATTAACAATTGGTTTTGTAGTTATAGCTCTTTTTATTATGTTCTTAATTTTATTTAGATCAATAAAAGTAGCTTTTATTGCAATAATTTCAAACTTAATTCCTATTGGTATAGTTTTCGGACTTATGGGATGGATTGGAATACCATTGGATATTATGACAATTACAATTGCAGCAATTAGTATAGGAATTGGAGTTGATGATACTATACATTATATTCATAGATATAAAGAAGAGTTTAAAAAAGATTATAATTATATAAATGCCATGAGAAGGTCTCATAATAGTATAGGTTATGCAATGTACTATACAACCTTGTCAGTAATCTTAGGTTTTTCAATATTAGTATTATCAAATTTGATTCCAACTATATATTTTGGAGTGTTAACTGTAATTGTAATGGTAGCAATGTTATCTTCAGCTTTATTGTTATTACCAAGATTATTAGTAACAATGAAGCCCTATAATTAAATTAGTTATTAAAATTTGCTGAAATTTAATTTAATTTTGATATAATCGAAAAAAATGTATTAAGGAGTATCCCATTTTAAAACTTATTACAATTCCATTATTTATTTTTGGTATAGCAAGTGCACAAAGTTGTATTCAGGTTCAATCTAATTTTTCTTTTTCAGATGAAGAGCTTATGAATGCTAAGAAAGCTTATGGTGATGGTGTTTATATAGCTAAAAGAGGAAAATATGAAGCCATTAGAATTGGTATGTTTCCAACTTATAATAGTGCAAAAGATTATATGAATATTAATAAAAATATTCCAAAAACATCTGTTATTATAGATGGTTGTACAAATGATAAAAATCTTACAACTATAGGTATTAATAATAAATCAAATACTCAATCAGTAATTGAACCAACTATTCAAGAAAAAACAAAACTAACTTATGAAGAGACTATTTTAGATGATCTTTTCAAGCAAAAACCTGAAGATGAAGAGATTTATGACCATTACTCCTATTCTAACTATTTTAAAAGATTATTAAGAGAAGATGAAGGGGTTGAAAATAGCTATTATGAAAATGAAATTGCTAAGATTGACCAACTGATTAGGGAAGATAAGTATAATTCGAATATCTATTTTATAGCATCGTCTGAAATAAGAAGGGACTATAATGCAACAGATAGAACAAAAACTCATGAAACAGGTGTTAGTTTAAATTGGGATTATAGATTATATGATGGCCATATGACTTATGTTTATGATCAAATCAAAAAAATTTCAGAGCAAAGTGCTCAAATCTCATATGAAGATGCAAAGAATAATTTAGCTGTTTTAGGTTCAGATTTATATGGTAATTTACTTTTTTCTCAAACTATTTTGAATGTGTATAATAATCTTTATAAATCACAAAAAAATCTATATGAAATAATATATGAAAATAGAAAAACTGGTCTTGCAACAATAGTAGATGAGATTGATTCAAAATATGATTTAGTAGAATTAGAAAAACAAGTATTAGCCTATGAGGTTTTACATTCAAGAAATACTTTTATATTAAAACAAAGTATAAATTCAAAAAGTAGTAAACCGGTTTATATTACTCCTTTAAATATTACAGGAAGTAATCACTCTGATGAAGAGGAGAAAATGTTAATTATACATAATAATCCAAATATAGCAAAAGCACAAAATAGTCTTAAAAATGAAAAGGTTTCAATACTTAATGAATCAGCAAGAAGAATGCCAAAAGTTGATTTAAATGCATCTACAGGTTATTCTTGGAATAGGGACTTAGAAGAGAATCAAGATTATAATGGCTCTAATTGGAATGCGGGAATAACTGTTAACATACCAATATATGAAAGAAATGACATATATT
>CBFIGT010000060.1:0-13988 GCA_965662175.1 Arcobacter sp.
ATTTATTCTTTCAATTCCAATAACTCCAGCAAGCCCATATCTTTTTAACCATTTTATAATTGCACTTGATGTTGGTATATTTTTAATATTTAAAGTTTGTTTTAATGCTTTGTCAATTTTTATTTCACGAATATCATCAATCACTCTTCCTCCACTATGTAGCATTAATATTAAGGGATAGATAAATTCAAAAGGATTATATCCTTTATGATTTAAGGGTAATGGTAAATTTGTATTACAAAGATCTTCTAATCCTAAACCTTTTATATATTCACCTAAAATAGTTTGTGTCACAATATAATGCTTTTATAGTACTGAATTATAGGATATTCTTTCCTATTCAGAATTGGTCAGGAGAAAATTATATAAATTTATATAGTTTCACTATTATCTCTTTTATTTATTATTATAAATAGTTATAATAAACAAAAGAGATAGAATAAAAGGTATTATTGTGTATTTAAAAAATCTAGTAAAAAAAACAAATGATTTTGTTGACTCTAATATATCAATAAAAGATGCATTAAATCAAATGCTTAGAGAAAAAATAAAGTATATTGTACTTCTTAAAGAAAAAATTCCCCTTGCAATACTAACTGAGCGTGATATTATGTTTTTATATGCAAAAAATTATGATTTTAATAAACCTGCATTAGATATTGCTTCAAAAAATCTAATTACTTCATCTCCTGAAAGAAATATAGAGTATATATTATCTCTTATGATTGACAATAATATAAGAAGAATTATCATATTAAACGATAATGATGAGTATATGGGTGTTGTAAGTCAAGAAGATGTAATATTTTTATTAGAAGCTGATATATATAAATCTGATTTAAAAATCGAACAAATTTTACAAGAGTCAAATAGAGCAAAACATATAGATTCAAGTGCTACTTTACAAAATGCACTAGATGAAATGAAAAAATTCAATATTGGTTCTTTATTAATATATGAAAATAGTGTTGCAATTGGGATAATTACTGAAACTGATTTATTAAAAGTAGCACAAAAAAATATTGATACTTCAAGTTGTATAAAAGATTATATGCATGCTCCAATTATCTATTTTGATCAAAATGAGTATGTTTTTAATATGGTAAAAGAGTTTAAAGAGAAAAAAATAAGAAGAGCTGTTGTAAGTGATAAAAATGGAGATAATTTTGTTTTAACAACTAAAGATATAATGAATAATATAAAAGGAAATTATGGAAGTTTTTTAGAATCAAAAGTAAAAGATGCAAAAGAGACTTTTAATAGATTAAATGATGCTGTTATTGAAGTTTTTGATGCGGATGCAAATGAACAAATTATTCAATGGTGTAATTTAAAAGCTAAAAAAGATTTTAATATTAAAATAGGAGATGATGTTTCTAAAATAATAGGAAAAAATGTATGGACTATTTTATACAACAAACAAAAAGAGAATAAAAAAGTAGAATCAGAGATTGTTGAATTAGAAGAAAAAACTTATAATGTAACGCTTTTTTGTTCTAAAATATTAGGAAACAGCGTTATAAAGCTTATTTTTTCTGATATTTCACATCTTATTACTGATAATAAACGTTTAAAACAAGAGTTATCAGATAGTTTTGAGCAACCTAGTATTGGAATTGCAAAGATAAGTGTTGATGGTAAAATACTAAAAGTAAATAATAGATTTTTAAGCCTTTTTGAGTATGAAGAGTATGAAGTTTTACTACATGATATGGAAGAGTTTATTTATAAAAAAGATATAAATATTGTTAAAAATAATTTATCAGAGCTTTTATTACATGAGGAAGAAATCTATAAATCATTTGAAAAAAGAATTGTTACAAAAAATGGTTTAATAAAATGGATAAATGCAACAATAATAAAAAAATATGACAAAATAGAGAAAATAAACTACTTTGTATTCTATTTTATGGATATTTCAGAGCATGTAGATATAGAAAATAAATGTATAAATTCAACTGAGAAGTTTAAAGTTTTATATGAAAATGCACCTTTACCATATCAATCTTTAGATGAAAATAGTGCTATTTTAGAAGTAAATAATAAATGGTTAGAAATGCTTGGCTATACAAAAGAAGAGGTTATTGGCAAAAAAATGAGTGATTTTGTTGATGAATCTGAAATGCTAAATTTAAAAGAGCATTTTCAATCATTTAAGAAAAATAAAGAGGTTAAAGATTTTGATTTAACTTTAAAACATAAAAATGGAAAAAATATTTATGTTAGATTAGATGGAATAATTTCAAAAGTAGATGATGAGTTTAAAACACACTGTATTTTGCAAGATGTTACAGAAAAGAGAAGCTTAGAGGAAAAAATAAATCAAGCTTTAGTTGTTTTTGATAATACAAATGAGGGAATTATGGTTACAGACTCATTGAATAATATTGTATCAATAAATAAATCTTTTTTAAAAATTACAAAATATACACTTGATGAAGTTATTGGTAAAAATCCAAATATACTAAAATCTGGAAAAGAAGATGAAAGTTTTTATAAAAACATGTGGGAAAGTCTTCTAAAAAAAGGGTATTGGAGTGGTGAAATCTTTAATCGTAAAAAAACAGGTGAAACCTATCCTGAATGGTTAAATATCTCTGTAATAAAAGATAAAAGAGGAAAAATAATAAATTATATTGGAATATTCTCTGATATTTCAAGAATTAAAGAATCAGAATCAATGATTAACTATTTATCTAATAATGACTCTTTAACAGATTTACCAAATAGATTTTTACTTTTTGTTTTATTAAAAAGACTTATTGTAGATGCTTATAAGAGTTATTCTAATTTGTCAATTTTATCAATAAATATTGATGATTTAAAGTTAATAAACGATAGTTATGGGCATGTAGTAGGGGATAAAGTTATTCAAACAGTTGCCCAAAGATTGAAAAAAGTAGTAAAACATAAAGATATTTTAGCAAGAGTTTCAGGAGATGAGTTTGTTTTAGTTCTTGAACATGTAGGTGCTGAAAGAAATATTTTATCAATTCTTACTAGAATAATCAAAAAGATAAAAGAAGATATGATTATTAATAATAATACTTTTAATATCTCTGTTTGTATTGGTGTTTCTATTTATCCAAATAATGGTTTAGATGCTGAATCATTGGTTAAACATGCAGAAACAGCGCTTCATAGTGCAAAAACATTAGGTAGTTCAAGATATGAATTTTATAATGAAAGTATGACCTCTGAAGTTTTAGATAAAATTAGATTGGAAAAAGAGGTTATTGATGGGGTTATTAATAATGAGTTTGAGGTATATTATCAACCTCAAATAGATTTAGCTAGTAATAAAGTTATTGGTGCTGAAGCTTTAATAAGATGGAATCATAAAGAAAAAGGTATTTTAGGACCAAATGAATTTTTGCCATATTTAGAGTCATCAAATCAAATTATAATATTAGGTGAAACTATTATAAATGAGGTTTGTTATTTCTTTAAAGAGTTAGATGATAAAAACATATTAAAAAATGGAAAAATTGCTGTAAATTTATCAGGTGTTCAAATAGTCAATTCAGATATTGTAGATATTACTAGAAAAGCTATTTATAATAGTGGTTTAAGTCCCTCTTGTTTAGAGTTTGAAGTTGTTGAGACCTTTATTATGGAGGATATGGAATCCTCTATAAAACTTTTTAATGACTTAAAAATGTTAGGAGTACAACTAGCAATTGATGATTTTGGAACAGGATACTCATCTTTATACTACATAAAAAACTTTCCACTTGATAAGTTAAAAATTGATAAATCTTTTATTGATGGTATTCCAAATAGTAAAAAAGATAATGCAATTACTAACACTATTATAGCATTAGGACAAGGACTTGATTTAACAGTTATTGCAGAGGGTGTTGAGAATCAAGATCAAGAAGATTATTTAAAAAAACATGGCTGTAATGAAGTTCAAGGATGGCTTCATTCTAAAGCACTACAAAAAGAGGCTTTTATAAGTTTTATTAAAGAAAATAATAAATAATAACTACTTTATTATTTAATTTATTATTATAAATAATAATAAAACTTAAATAGCTTATCTTATAATATATCCTTAATTATAAGGATATATTATATTTAATAACTTATAAAAAATATTATTAAAATTATCTAATGTCATATAAATACAACTTTTTTACTAATTTTAAAATATATTAAATATCTAATAATATTGTATAAGTATTTGTGATATAATATTATTACAATTTAGTAACAACAATTTTAAAATAAAAAGAGAAGTTAATAATGAAAGTCCTATTAGTAGAAGAAGATAAAAAACTCAATAATACTATTTGTGAGTATTTAACATGTAAAGATTTTAAAGTAGTATCAGCTTTTTTAGGTGAACCTTTATCTAAAGCAAAAGAGTTTGATGATTTTGATATATGTATTATAAGTAATAACTTATCTGATATAAGTGGATTAGATTTATTAAGAACTATAAAAGAGAAAAGTAAAGTTCCTGTTTTAATAATTAATTCAAGTGATAATATTTTGGAGCTTGAGAAAGCTTTTTATTATAATTGTGATGAATATATGAAAAAACCTTTTCATCTAAAAGAGTTAGAATTACGAATATATAGAGTTTTAGGTGTTTCTCATGTTGTAAATATTCATGATGATTTGATTTTTAATTTAAAAACTTTTAATTTATATTATAAAGATAGTTTAATAAGCTTAAGAAAAAAAGAGAAAGTTTTATTAAATATATTAGTTAAAAAAAGAGGAAAAGTTGTATCAAAAGATGAAATAGTAGATTATGTTTGGAAAAATATTACTTATGATGAATATCCTATTCGACAATTAATCAGCAATTTAAGGGATAAATTACCATTTGATATAATAAAAACTGAAATTGGACAAGGTTATAAAATATCTTAATCTTTTATAACTGTTCCATCTTCAAGTAAAATTTTATCTCTTCCACTATCTTTTGCTTCATAAAGCAAAATATCTGCTTTTTGAATAGCATAGTCATAACTTTTATGGTCATTTCTCAAGACTACACCAGCTGAAAAAGTTACCTTTATCCTCTTTTCTTCAAGTAAAAAAGAGTTATCTTTAACAATACTTCTTACTCTTTTTAAATATTGTAAAATTTCTCTTCTTAGTTTAAACTCAATAATAGCTACAAACTCTTCACCACCATATCTAGCAATAATATCTGTTTCTCTTGTTTGGCTTTTGAGTATTTTAGAAAAAGTAGATAAAACAGTATCACCTGCTTTATGTCCAAAAGTATCATTTATTTTTTTAAAGTGGTCTAAATCAAAAAATACAATTGCATATTGAAGATTATCTCTTTGATAGTTTTTTTCTACTCTTTTAACTTCAACTTCATATGCTCTTCTTGATAAAAGTCCTGTTAAATGGTCTTCTACAGCCTCTTTTTTTGCTTCTTTTAGTTGAGTTTCCAAATGTTGGATTTTATCTTTTAGTTCACAAACTTGATTTTCACCACTTGATAAGTTTTTTCTAACTTCTTTCATTTCACTCTCAATTGTAGTAGCAGCTGTTATAAGTTTGTTTTGTAATGTTGAAAGCTCTTTAAAGTTTTCATGGCTTAAATCTAAAGAAACAAGTTCATCTTTTATTGTACTTACATTATCATGAGAGTATTGATTGCTATTGATTGCATCTTTTAAATATCTTCCCATCAAAGTAACTAGTTTTGCTATATCTGTAGTTTTTTCTTTTAAAAGATTTTGATCTGTTTCAAATCTTTTTTCAAGAAATTTTTGCATCTCTTTTTGAATATCTTCCTCAAAAATTAGTTCAGGAGAATCACCAATTTTAATAGAAAAGTTTGTAAGTTGTTCATTTAGATTAATATTAATTGATGGAGATAAAGCTTGTTTGATTATTGATGCTAAAGAGGATAGGTTTTTTGTATGAACTCTTTTTAAAAGTAAAGATATAAGCTCTTCAAAAGTCTCTATATTATTTACTTTTATCTCATTTTGTTCTTCTATTGTCAGTTTTGAAACTAATTCTCTAAATAGTTCGCAGTTTTCAATTGTATTATTAAATTTTTTTGCAATAGTACAGAACTCTTTATGATACTCATTTGGAGTTGGCTTAACCCCTTTTTCTATCAAAGCCTTTAAAGTCTCTTTTGCGATTATTTCAATATTCGTCAAGCTATATCCTTATAATTATGCTAAAAGTTTTTTAACCATTTCATTAATTCTTTTTCCATCAGCAATTCCAGCAAATTTTTTAGTTGCATTTCCCATCACTTTTCCCATATCTTTTATAGAACTAGCTCCAACTTCAGATATTATCTCTTTCATACCAGCTTCTAACTCTTCATCGCTTAGTTGTTTTGGTAAATATTTTTTAAAAACTTCAACTTGTTCTAATTCAACAGCAACTAAATCATCTCTATTTGCCTCTTTATATTGTGTTGCTGCTTCTTCTCTTTGTTTGATTCCTCTTTGGATAAGTTTAATAACATCTTCATCATTTAACTCTTTTCTTTCATCCACTTCAATCTGTTTAATCATAGTATTTATTGCTCTAATTGAGTCTCTTTTTACTAATTCTTTTGCTCTCATTGCATCTTTTAAATCACTCTTTAATTGCTCTTTTAAGCTCATTTATATATCCTTTAAAAATTTGTAAATTGTTGAATTATATCTAATTATGCGTTAAAACTTTCAATTATTTCTTCAAGTTCAAGATATCTTTCTACCTTTGTTTCATAATTATTTTTTAGCTCTTCTAGCTCTTGTGAAACAGCTACTATACCTTTTTGCTCATAACAAGATGGGTCAGATAAACAAGCATTTAGCTCATCAATTTGCACTTCTAGTTCTTCTAACTCTTGGGGTAAACTATCATACTCCCTTTGGTCTTTATAGCTTAGTTTAGTTTGCTTTTTAGGAGTAGCTTTTTTATTTTGATTATTTGTTTCATTGCTAACTTCTTTTTCAAAATTATTTAACTCTTTTATCTCTTTTTCTATCTCAAGATACTCAGTATAAGGTTGAAATGATTCAAAAATTTGACCATTGTAACCTTTAAAAACAAATAGTTTTTTTGCAATTTTATCTACAAAATATCTATCATGTGATACAAAAATAAGAGCTCCTTGAAAGTTTTCTAAGTACTCTTCTAAGATATTGATTGTAGGAATATCCAAGTCATTTGTAGGCTCATCAAGTACCAAACAATCTACTTTTTTAGTAAAAAGTAGGGCTAGGGCAACCCTATTTTTTTCACCACCACTTAAAACACCAATTTTCTTATCTAAATACTCCCTTGGAAATAAAAAGTTTTTTAAATATCCATAAACATGAAGATTTCTTCCATCACTTAAAACAACTCTATCTCCACCACCTGGACAAAATGTTTCCATAAGATTTTTGCTATCATCTAGCATCTCTCTTTGTTGGTCAAAATAACCTATTTCAAAATCACCTTTTTTGAATTTTCCACCATCAACTTGAAGTTTATCCATAAATATTTTTAAAAGAGTTGATTTTCCAGTCCCATTTGGTCCAACTATTGCAATAGTATCTTTTTGTAAAATTCTAGTGGTAAAATCTTTTATAAGAAGTTTATTTCCTAATGATTTTTCAATATCATCAAGCTCAAAAAGCATCTTTTTTTTGTTTTGTAGTTTTGTATCTTCGCTATTAAATGATTTTTGTTCTCTTTCAAGTTCCACACTCATTTTTTTGATAAGAGCAGGGTTGGATTTTGCTTTTTTCTTTAGTTCAAAATACTCTGATTTTCTTCTTTCATTTCTTTTTCTTCTAGCTGTTACACCATGTTGCATCCAGTGTGCTTCTCTTCTAACAGCTCGTATTAAATTATCATGCTCTTTTTGAAGATGTTCAAGCATAAGTTGTTTTTGCTCCAAATATGAAGAGTAACCACCTTTGAATTTTTTAATATCACCATTTTCAACTTCAATAATCTCAGTTGCAATATTATCAATAAAATATCTATCATGAGAGATAAATACAAGAGTAAAGTTGTTTCTTAAAAGTAACTCTTCTAAAAACTCAACCATATAAACATCAAGGTGATTCGTAGGCTCATCAAGTAATAAAATATCAGGTTTTTTAAGTAATAATCCAGCTAAACTAACACGTCTTTGCTCCCCACCACTTAATAAGTTTACATCTTTATTTTCAAACTCTTTTAGTTTGAATTCGATTAAAACTCTTTCAATCATATTATCCAAATCCCAAGCATTGTGGAACTCTAAAAATGTTGCTAACTGACTTTGTCTATTTAATAAATCTTTATTTTCATAATCAGTAGTAAGTTTATTTGAAATCTCCTCATACTCAGTCTTAGCACTTTTTAAATCTGTAAGTTGATGCTCAATGGCATCCCTTACTTTTAAATTATCTTCAAATTTTGGCTGTTGTGCTAACATCTCTATTTTTACAGATTTGTCAATAGCCGTAATTCCGCTATCAGCTTCAACCTCTTTTGTAATGATTTTTAATAAAGTTGATTTTCCCTGTCCATTTTGTCCAATAACAGCAACTCTTTGCCCTTGGATTAGTGTAAAGTTTACGTTTTTAAGTATTACTTTTGTGTCATATTGTTTTGAAATGTTTTGAAGGTCGATTAATGCCATGTGTTGTTCTTATTTCCTATTTTAGGTCTTTATAATAAAATGTTTAGTTATATTTTTCATAAATTAAAACACTATTTCTATTTTGATAAAGTTAAGATTATATCAAAATTTTACTTTCTAGTAAATTTTTGAAATATTTTAAATTTTAAAATGTAAAAGTTAAATTAATTTTGTAAAATTTTATTTTGAAGTCTTTCAATATCTGCAAGTGTAGTTTTATGAACACTTTTATCTCTATTTTTTAAAGATATTTTTGCAGCTTGATATTTGTCAGAAGAAGCATAAGTTTTAATTGCCTGATAATTTGAAGAGTTTTTAAATTCTGAAACTTTTTGTAATATATCTGGTTCTATATTTTGTTTTAAATAATCTTCTAAACTCATAAAATTTCTCCTGCTAATAAAATATAGAATTGTTTTTCATCTACATCTTCGTGAATTATATCATTTTCTCTATCAAAAATATTTAAAATGATAGCATCTTGAAAAATTGATTTAATAAGTAATGTTGTATCAAATGAATTTTTAAAGCTATTTTTGACAACTTCTAGAGGAACTTTTTTTTTGTAATAGATTCTCTTTTCTACTTATTGCATATTCAGTTTTACCTGCTCCACTTGCACCGGCTGTAAAAATTGCAGTTTTTATGTTTTGAACTTCATAGCTATTTAAATATTTTTCTAAAAAATCTTTCTTGTTCTCTTTTAAATAATTTAAAGCTTCTTCTTCAATTTTATTCATGATTAAAAAACGATGCCTTTCTATAATACCTATTAAAAATATTTAAAGTATATCGTAAATCAATATAAACTCTTTAATAGCTTTTATTACTATTATTTTAAATAATCTTCAAAACTCATAAAATTTATCCTGCTAATAAAATATTGAATTGTTTTATTATTAAAATATTAATTTTTGTAAAATAAAGTAAAATTATTAGTCTACTATAACTTTATTTTGTTATCATAAGCATAGGAGTTTTTATGTTTAGTAGATTATATTTAAAATTCTTTTTATTGTTTTTAGTTTTTGGTTTTTTTATTATTTTAGCTATTTATTTTGTAAATAAAGAGGTTTTAAAGTCAAATCTTGATTATGAAAAAGCTACTTTTGCTTTCTCTTTATATAAATTAAAATCTTATAATTTAGAAAAAACAATAGAAGAGGCAAAGGTTAATATTAATTCATTATTAGCTGATGATGCACTTTTAGACTATTTAAACAAAGATAATAGTGATAAAATAGAAAAAATATTTTATGATTTTGTTTTAGCTAAAAGTGAGATTTTTCAAATTAGACTTTTAGATATTAAAGGAAATGAAAGAGTAAGAGTTCATAAATATTTTAAAGATGAAAAACCTGAAATAGTACCAGCTTCTGAATTGCAAAATAAAGCAAATAGTGATTATTTTAAAAACACAATCAATGATAAAGATGAAAAAATCCATGTTTCTGAGTTTAATTTAAATGTGGAAAAAGGAGAGATTCAAAAGCCTTATATTCCAACTATAAGACTTAGTAGAAGTATTTATAAAAATGGTGAAAAAAAAGGAATTATTGTTTTTAATATAAATATGAATAAGTTTATAAATAGTTTTAAATCTTTTTCAAATTTTGACACTTATTTAATTGATAAAGATGGATATTTTCTTATACATGAAGATAAAAACAAAGAGTGGAGTAATATTTTAAATAGAAAATATAGCATTAAAGATGAAGTAAGTGATATAGTTTTATTAAGTAAAATATTTAATAATGAGGTCAATAATAGTAACTTTATTTATACTTTTTCTTTAGAAAATATTTTAAATAATAAGCAAGGTTTAAAGCTAGTATTTAAACCTAAAGAGTCTGTTGTTGAAGTTAGTATCAAACTTTTAAGTGTGGTAGTTCCATTTATAATCATTTTAGGTTTAATTCTAGCTATTTATCCTACGAAAATTAGGGAGAAGCTTTTAAAAACAATTGAAAAAAATGAAAAAAATCTTGCAATTATAAATCAAAATGTTGCCATGTCTATAGCCAATGAAAATGGTAAAATTTTGGAAGTTAATGATGCCTTTTGTGAATTAACAAGTTATTCAAGGGCTGAACTAATAAATAATCCTCATAATTTATTAAAAAGTGGAAATACAAAAGTTGAAGTTTATGAAAACTTATGGAAAACAATTAGATCAGGTAAAGTTTGGATAGGTGAATTAGAAAATCTTAAAAAGAATGGACAAACATATTGGATTGATTTAAGAATAGAACCTAGAATAAATGAGTACACAAATAATCTAGAGTTTGTTTCAATAGTTAGAAATATTACTGATAAAAAATTAATGGAAAAATTAGCACAAACAGATAGTTTAACAAATTTATATAATAGGGTAAGATTAGATTCAGAATTAAAAAAACAGCTATACAATGTACAAAGATATAATACAAATGTTTCCATAATGCTTTTAGATATAGATCACTTTAAAAAAGTAAATGATACTTATGGGCATAATATTGGAGATAGTGTTTTAATTGAGTTTGCAAATATTTTGAAAAGTTCTGTTAGAACAAGTGATATTGTTGGTAGATGGGGAGGAGAAGAGTTTATTATTATTTCACCTGAAACAACAAAAGAGGATATGTTTACATTAGCTACAAAAATAAAAGAGAGTATTGCAAAATATAACTTTACAGTTGTTGGTAACAAAACAGTTAGTATAGGCATTTCTCAAATAAAAGAGATAGATGGCTCAGAAAAAGATGCTGTTAAAAGAGCAGATGAAGCACTATATTATGCAAAATCAAATGGAAGAAATAGAGTTGAGAGTGAAGAAACTATTTTAAATAAAATTATTGAAAATAATTATATAATTTAGTGTTCTTCGTTGCTATCTAAATCATCATATGGATCCATATGAATGTTTATTACCCAGTGTTTATCTCTATCTATTTTTCTGATTTTATTTTCAATTCTATCAGTTATTTTATGAGCTTCCATAAGAGTAATTAGACAATCAAAAACTAAATGTACATCTACAAATATCTGATTACCTGCTTCTCTTGTTTTAAGTAAGTGATAGGTATTTACTCTCTCTTCTGATATAAGATGTTTTTTTATAGTTTGAACTGTTTCTTCTTCAACTGATTTATCAAGTAAAACTAAAACTCCACTTTGTATTAGTTCATAAGCTGAGTAGATAATAAATAGTGAAATTCCACCACCAACTATTACATCTACTAATTCATAACCTGTTATGTTTACTAAAACTA
Organism: Arcobacter sp.; assembly: GCA_965662175.1. Taxonomy (GTDB): domain Bacteria; phylum Campylobacterota; class Campylobacteria; order Campylobacterales; family Arcobacteraceae; genus Arcobacter. Next base: position 11,854 of record CBFIGT010000060.1, read on the forward strand.
AGGATACTAAAACAGCTGCATTTGTATAAACATCTGTTTTATAGTGTAAGGCATCAGCTTTTATTACCATATTATTTGTTTTTTTCGCAACATAATTTAAGTACATAACTAAACTAATTGTGATAACTAATGAAATAATCATTACTATTAATGATAAATCTAAGTATTTAGAAACCTCGCCATTTATAGCTTTTTCAATAGCTTGATATAATAAAAAAAGACCTGAAAGGGTGATTATAGTACCTTCAATAACAGAAGCTAAAGCCTCTATTTTACCTCTTCCATAGTTGAAGTCTTTATCAGCTGGTTTTTCTGAGTTGGATATTGCAAAGTAATTAAAGAGTGATACAAACATATCTAAAACTGAGTCAACTGCAGATGCTAAAACTGCAACTGACCCACTAGCAATTCCAATTACTAATTTTATTAGCGTAAGAATTGCTGCAACACTAGTAGAAACAACCGTTGCTTTTTTTTGTAAAGTCATAATATTTAGTAGTTCTCGTTTACAAATTTTTCTATTCTAGCAATTCCTTTTAGAATAGTGTCTAAATCTGTAGCAAAAGAGAATCTAAAATAACCCTCAGTACCAAATGCAAGTCCAGGTACAAGAGCTACTCCCTCTTTTTCTAATAAATCAGAACAAAACTTCATAGAGTCATTTGTAACTTCTTTAATATTTACAAAAAGGTAAAATGCACCATCTGGTTTAACACAAGAGATACCTTTGATTGCATTAAATTTTTCAATTGCAACATCTCTTCTTTTTTCAAACTCTTTTCTCATAATCTCAATAGTATCATCAGCTTTACCCTCTAAGGCACAAATAGCTGCATATTGAGTAATTGAGTTTACATTTGAAGTACATTGACCTTGTAGTTTAGTCATAGCTTTTACTAAAGCTTTATGTGGAGTTGCTAAATATCCAAATCTCCAACCAGTCATTGCAACTGCTTTACTTAGTCCATTTATTGTAACTGTTCTTTTAAACATATCTTCACTAACTTCAGCAGCTGTACAGAATTTTTTACCATCAAACATGATTTTTTCGTACATCTCATCAGAGAATACTAAAATATCAGTTCCCTCTAATACTTTTCCAATAGCTGTTAACTCTTCTTTAGTATAAACAGCACCTGTAGGATTTGAAGGTGTATTTAAAAGTAAAACTCTTGTTTTTGGTGTAATAGCTGCTTTTACTTGTTCAGCTGTTACTTTAAATGATGTTGAATCATCAGTTTCAATAAATACAGGAACACCATCTGAGTATTTTACTTGCTCAGGATATGTAACCCAATATGGTGCTGGAATAATAACTTCATCTCCCTCTTCAATTAATACTTGAAAAAGGTTGTATAAGGAATGTTTTGCACCATTAGAGATAATAATTTCATCTAATTCATAGCTTAAACCATGATCTCTTTTTAATTTATTTATAATTGCTTGTTTTGTTTCAGTGATACCTTCAACAGCGGTATATTTCGTATGACCATCTTCAATAGCCTTTATTGCAGCTTGTTTTACGATATCAGGTGTATTAAAATCTGGTTCCCCAGCACTAAAACTTAAAATGTCTCTACCTTGTGCTTTTAGTTCTCTTCCTAAAGCAGTAATAGCCATTGTAACTGACGGAGATAAGTTCTCCATTCTTTTTGCAATTTTCATTATTTCCCTCAATATAATTTTTATTATATTACTATATAATACTTGGGATTTTAACAAAAAATTACTTAAGGAATTGTTTGATTTTCACAGTTGATATAGATACAAAAAAGATTAATATAAAATTAATAAATAAAAGAAGCGTTAAACATTGCTATTTAAGGATAGTTGAGAATAGTATGTTACAAATAACAGCAAATATTTATTTTACAAAAGATGATGCAAAAAAATTAGTTGAAAATAAAAAAAATTGGATTTTAAAGCATTTAAATAAGAGTAGTAACTCTTTAGGTGAGGGCGAATATTGTTATTTGGGAAAAATTTATAAAAGTCAATTTTTAGATGAAAAAGGGATTATAGAATTTTACAAAGATAAAGTACATGAAATTATAACTCCAATAGTAAAAGAAAAATCTGAAATTATGCAACTTTATCCAATTAGTTTAAAGTATAGAAACAACAAATCAAGATGG
>CBFIGT010000061.1:0-13911 GCA_965662175.1 Arcobacter sp.
ATTTTTATCAAAGCAGTAGAAAACTTCATCTATATATGAGCACTTCTGTAAATAGTTAACTAATTGCTTTGTATTTGAGCTTATTTTTTTTACTCTTGATTCATAGTCTTTTATTTGTAAAGCTAATCTTTGTATATCTTTTATATAAACCTTGTCACAATGTTTAAAAAACTCTACATTCATAAAAGATAGTTTTGATTTTTCATTTAAAATTACAGCGCCCATTAGAACATCTGCATTACCACAAGCAAATTTGGTAAGTGATTCTACTAAGATATCTGCATACTCTTTTAAATCTAAGTTATAAGGAGTTGATAATGTTGCATCTATAATCAATGGTATATTATATTTTTTACATAAAGCTTTTAATCTTACTAAGTCAACACTTTGTAAAAGCGGATTGGTTGGAATTTCAGTTATTATTCCACTAATTTTAAAGCCATCAACAGCAAGATACTCTTCAAGTAAATCAAGATTTTTAATATCAGGAAAAATCTTAGTTTGTTCATAATGATGTTTTACTATATTCATTGTATCTAAATATAACCATCCTAATTGAACTAAAATATCTCGTCCATTTCTTCTTTGAATTGACCTTAAACCTTTTACTACACTATAAATTGCATTCATACCTGAGGGTGCTAAAGCAATATTATCTTGTGGCTGATTATATGCTTTTGCTAAAATTGAAGTAACAATATCTTTTGCATTTTCACTTTTTTCAATAATCTCTTCATGCTTTTTATCAATTAATCCAATATCAAATAGATAATCTTCGGCAAGTCTTGAAGATAAATTAGAACCCACATGCTGAATAAACATTAAAACTTTTTGTAGTTGACTTGTCCCATTTTGAACTAAGATGACACCAAAAGGTTCATCTATTTCTATTTTATTATGAATATAATATTTATCACTTACAATATCAACTGCATTTTGAGAACTTAAAAGTACAACTTCATAATCATCACATACACTATATTTTTTCTTTATATAAGATGCAAGTATTTTTAAATATGGGTGAAGAATAAATCTAGGATAACCTGATTTTATTTTTTCAATTGCTTCTCCATGCCCCTCTTCATAATCTATAACATCTTGAAGTTTAGGCATAGAAACACTTACTGCATGAATATTATTTTGTGGTAAAGTCTCACCACACTCTATATGCTTAAAAACTTTTTTGTTCATTTATTTAATGGCTTGCTTAATATCATCAATTAAATCATCTACATTTTCAAGTCCAATTGAAAATCTTACAGTACTTGGAGTTATACCAATTGCTGCAAGCTCTTCTTCTGAAAATGTTGCATGGGAGATTTTAGCTGGAATTTCAACTCTAGAATCAGGACTTCCAAAAGAGCATTTTTCCCCAAATATCTTAGTATTTTCAATAAATTTTTCTGCGAACTCTTTATTTATAAATTCAGCACAAAAAACACCTGGAATAAAATCCATTTGATAAGTGGCTAATCTATGTTGAGGATGGTCTTCAAGACCTGGGTGAAGTACTGCTTTTATAAAACTCTGTTTTTTTAAAAATTTTGCTATTTTTATAGAGTTATCCTGATGTTCTCTCATTCTAATTTTTAGTGTTGGAATTCCTAAACTTATTAAAAATACATCCATTGGATTTTGGCTTCTTCCATGGGCATTTGCATAATAATGAATCTCTTTTGCTAACTCTTCTGTTTTAGCAACAATAGCACCTGCAACAACACTTCCATGTCCTGAGATATATTTTGTAGTTGAAAATAGTGAAAAATCAGCACCTAAATCAAGTGGTCTTTGAGATATAAAAGTTGCTAGTGAGTTATCAACAGCAAATAAAGCATTATATTTTTTTGCTATTACAGAAACCATACCTAAATCAATAATTTTAAGACCTGGATTAGTTGGTGATTCACATAAAACTAAATCAATTTTATTGTTTTTTAGGATATTTTCAAGTCCTGGTTCACTTTGAAAATCTGCAAAATGCACTTTTATATTATATTTTCCTTGAAAAATTTTTAAAAGTCTAAATGTTCCACCATAACAATCAGCTTCAACTAAAACTTCAGAATTAGCTTTTAAAACTGTTTCAAATAGAAGTGCAACAGCTGCTATTCCAGTATGAGTACATACACATCCAGCTCCATTTTCAGCTTCTGTAAAAAGGTTTTCTAAAGCTTCACGTGTTGGATTATCACTTCTTGTATAATCATAGATTTTTTCACCATCTTGTTTTTTTAAGTCAAATGTTCCTGTATTATATATTGGAAAGTGCGATGCACCATATGGGTCTTGAATAGTTGCGAAATCTTGAAGATGAGATAATTTTGTTTCAATATGTTTTTTCATAATAAGCCTAAAAATAATTTTAGGCTTATTATATCTAAGGATTTATAATTATTTGATATAAGTAAAATTAGTTTTATTTATTATATTTGATTTTCCATTGCGTTTGAAATTGTTATTAATGCTGTTGTTGCACAAAATGAGATTACTAATCTCTTTGCAATATTTAAATTTTTTTTCATTTTTTACCTTTGTTTTAATTTATTTTAACTATTCAAACTAGGCCAAGTTCCAAAAGGCTGTTTTTCTAACTTCATTTTTCCACTCTTACTTTTGTAAATATTTACCCAAACTTGCCAATTTTTATTATCAACATTAGGATAATCAACCCTATAATGACTACATCTACTCTCTTTTCTATATAAAGAGGCTTTTAGTTTCATCTTTGCACTTATAATCATATTTGTTGTTTCATGGGCAAGTCTTAACTCATGCATATCTGATGCTTTTATATGGGGAAGATGTGTCTCTTCTAACTCTTCTACAAAAGCTAATGCTGCTTTTAACATACTCTCTTTTTTTATGTATAAAACAAAGTTTGGAATCATAATTCCTTGTAAAGTTTGAGTTATCCAAGCTGGAGAATAGCCAGCTCTTTTACTTAATGGTGCTAAAATCTCTTTTTTTACTTTTACTATTTTTTTATCTGATATTTTTGGCATAGTAATTGTTTGAGAATATTTAGCAGCAGCCTCTCCTGCAATTGCCCCTTGAACAGCTGAACCTGCTAATGATGAGCCAATTTGAGTATAAATTCCCCCTGACATATGAGAACCTAAAGCATCACCTGCTGCATAAAGTCCTTTTATTGTAGATTCACAAAATTCATTTATAGGGACTAATCCCTCAGATTTATGAATGGCTAATCCAGCACTTGAGCCACCAACAGGAGATGCACTCATACCTGGAGGTAAGCCCTCTTTATCAAAAGCATCACCTTTGGGTGGTCCATCTCTTCTTTCATCTTTAGAATTTCTTTGAAATTCAAGGGGAACAAATGGCCCACCCTCTATCTTAGAGCTTGCCATCATATGTGGTGGTCCCATTTTTACACTATTTCCACTTTTATAAGCCATATAATTTAAATCAACTCCTAAGTCATGATGAATTTCAACACTTGTAGTTGAAGGAACTCGTTCAAACATTCCATGCCAATTCCCAAAAGAGTCAGCTGAATTCTTTGCACTTCCTGGATGTCCGTCATTCCACTCTTTTCCTGTAATTTTTGCCCCAATATTATATGCCATAATAGAGCCATCATGGGTTAAATCACAAATTGGAAAACCATTTGGTTTAAATCCCCCTGCACCTGTACATAAGATTACAGTTTTTGCTTTAAAGGTATAAATCTTTTCATCATCCAAAGAGAATCCAGCAGCCCCTGCAATTTTACCATCCTCTTTTATCAAATGTGTAAGCATAACTCTTTCAAGTAGTGGTATATTTCGCTCATTTATTGCTTTCATAAAAGAGTCATAACATAATGCTTTGTCAAAAAAACCCCACTCTTTTAATTCATTGACTCTAGCTTTTGAATTTTGTGCTAATTGTCTTGTATATACTTTATTATTTGTTCCTAAAGATGAGTTTGAAACTTTTTCAACAAACTCATCAATACTTAGCTCCTCTTTTTTTTCATCAAAAGAAAAAACACCTTTTGCAAAAGGAGTTTGTCCTGATGTTCCAACTCTACCTTTTGAAACTAACATTACTTTTGCACCTGCATCATGAGCTTTTACAGTTGCAAAAACTCCTGCCATTCCTCCACCTACAACTAAAACATCAACTTCATTTTCAGTTTTTCTTATATTTTTTTTATCAACTTTTACTATATTTTCAGCCCAAGCAGATGTTAAATTCATAGAAGATAAAGCAGCTAGTCCTAAACCACTAGCTGAGATTTCTAAAAAACTTCTTCTTGATAATAAGTCATTACTATTTTCAATCATTTTAAGCACCTTTTATAGTTTTATTAAAAAAATAGTTTTTAAGTAAAAGTATTGAAGCTAGTAAAATAAGTACAATAATTAAACTTATCATAGAAGTACTCATATGCCTTCCCATCTCAATTGTATGCCATGCAGCAAACAAAATAAAAATTAAAGATAACACTCCATGAAATATCTTCCACGCTTTATAACTTATTTTTAATTTATTTCGAAACATTGATGTAAGTCCTAAAACTAAGATTAAAATCCATGCAAATACTCCTAAAAATATCCCCAACTTATCAAAACTTGTTATCATTAGTATAAAACTATCAAAAGGGTTAGGGCCAACTTCAAAAAATCTTGGAACAACTATTAAAAAAGGGTGAATTAAAAGAATTGGTAAAATCGTATATCCAAAGATTTTATGTATCTTTATTACCTTAAAACTTTTAAAGGTTTTTATTAAATCATCATTTAATCTAGATAAATAGAATTGAGCTATCATTATAAAAAAAGCTAATATTGTAACTATTGATATAAACTCTTTTAAACTATCTCTTTTTGGAAAATCCCCTAAAATAAATAGTAGTAGTGGTAAAGCTATAAAAAGTAAGCTTCCTAAAAAAATATATATTGATTTGCTATTTATCATTATCAACCCCATGATACTATTACAGGAATAGATTTTTCAGGAGTTATTGTTATTGCATCTACGGGACAATAAAGTCTGCATAAATGACAAATTTGACAATCTTCAACATATTTTATTATTGCTTTATCTGTTTTTTTATCCATACGAATTACATCAGTTGGACAAACTTTAACACATGTTTCACAACCAATACATCCGCTTATATCAAAGATTGCCATTTTAACTCCATAATTTGTTTATATGGAAGTTTATAACAGTGATTTAAATAAAAAATTAATTGTAAGTAAACAGGAGTAAATGAAGTAGTTAAAAGCTAATAATTTATATTATTAGCTTTTAAAAAGTTTAGATTATTTAGCAGTTGAACAAGCACTAACACCTGGAGGTGTTGTTGGTTGGATAGATGCATTTTCTACTTTATCACTTACCTCATCAATAAAGGCTAAAAGTTTTTCAGTTGCTTGCATATATCTTTTTGCTGAAACTGATTCAGGTTGGAAATAAACAATAGGTTTACCTGCATCTCCACCCTCTCTAATAGCAGGTTCAATTGGTAAGTTTCCTAATACTTGAGTTCCATACTCTTTTGCTAAAGCTTCACAAGTTCCCATTCCAAAAATATCTGATTCTGTATTACATGTTGGACAGATAAATCCACTCATGTTTTCAACAATTCCACCAATTGGAATATGAAGTTTTGCAAACATATCAAGTGATCTTCTTGAATCATCAAGGGCTACATGTTGAGGAGTTGTAACATTTACACCACAAGTTACAGGTACACTTTGAGCTAAAGTAAGCTGAGCATCACCTGTTCCTGGAGGCATATCAATAAATAGAATATCTAACTCTTCCCATAAAATATCTCTTAATAGTTGTTGAATGGCTTTCATAATCATAGCCCCTCTCCAAATAAGAGCTTGACCCTCTTCCATTAATGAACCCATTGACATAACATCAACACCATAGGCATTAAATGGTTTTGCTTTATTTCCCACAACTTCAACTTGTTTTCCATTTAAACCCATCATACGAGGAATATTTGGTCCATAAATATCAGCATCTAAAATACCTACTTTTTTACCTTGCATTGCAGCTGCAACTGCTAAGTTTACAGTTGTAGTTGATTTTCCAACTCCACCTTTTCCTGAGCTTACCATTACAAAGTTTTTGATTTGTGGTGCTATGTTTTTTCCACCTGTTGCACTATTACTTGTTTGTTTTGGTGCAGCTGGTTTTTTAATTTCAATTCCAACATTAGCTATTCCAATTGCTCCTAATACAGAAGTGATGTTTTTTCTTAATTCAGCTTCAACCTCAGGTGCACTTGATGTTATATCAACAACAACTAAACATGCTCCATCTTTAACTTCCACATTTTTTACAAATCCAAACTCTACAATTGATTTTGTAAAACCAGGATAGATAACCTTTTCTAACTCTTTATTTATATCAGCTACATTTGCCATTATATTTCCTTGAAAATATTTAAATTTTTTCGTATTATATTTTAAATAGGATAATTTTTGTCTTAATTAACCTTAAAAAAAAGGTCAAGTTTAAAATACTTGACCTTTTATCTATTTATTACTTATCAACCTGCTGTTTTCATTGCATCACCATGATCTTCAACTATTTTTTGTGTAATTTTGTATGAACAGAATTTTGGTCCACACATAGAACAAAACTCTGCTTCTTTAAATACATCTTGAGGTAAAGTCTCATCATGATACTCTTTTGCACGTTCAGGATCTAAACATAGTTCAAACTGTTTATTCCAGTCAAATCCATATCTTGCATCAGACATTTCATCATCAATATCTCTAGCACCTTTTCTTCCTCTTGCAATATCAGCACTATGAGCTGCAATTTTATAAGCAATAATTCCTTCTCTTACATCATTTGCATTTGGAAGTCCAAGATGCTCTTTTGGTGTAACATAACAAAGCATTGAAGCTCCATGCCATCCACCAACAGCAGCACCAATAGCTGAAGAGATATGATCATAACCAGCTGCAATATCAGTTGTAAGTGGTCCTAGAATATAAAAAGGAGCTTCATGACAATACTCTCTTTCTAATTTCATATTTCTTTCAATTTGATTTAAAGGAACATGACCAGGACCTTCAATCATAACTTGAACATCTTTTTCCCAAGCTCTTAATGTAAGCTCACCTAAAATTTTAAGCTCAGATAATTGTGCTTCATCAGAAGCATCAGCTAAACATCCAGGTCTTAATGAATCTCCTAATGATAAAGAAACATCGTATCTTCTACAAATATCTAAAATATCATCAAAAACTTCATAGAATGGATTTTCTCTATGATAATGCATCATCCAAGCAGCCATTAAAGAACCACCACGTGATACTATTCCCATCTTTCTTTTTGCTACATGAGGCATAAATTGTAAAAGGAAACCTGCATGTATTGTAAAATATGAAACACCTTGTTGTGCTTGTTTTTCTAAAACTTTTAACATAACATCAATTGATAAATCTTCAATCTTATCTTTACAATCGTGTAAGATTTGATAAATTGGAACTGTTCCAATAGGTACTGTTGAGTGCTCAATAACAGCAGATCTAATAGAATCTAAATCTCCACCTGTACTTAAATCCATAATAGTATCAGCACCATGTTTTAAACATACATCTACTTTTTCTATTTCACCTTGAATATCACTTGCAAGTGCAGATGATCCAATATTTGCATTAATTTTACATGAAGATGCAATTCCAATTGCCATTGGAACTAAATGCTTATGATTAACATTTGCAGGAATAATTAATCTTCCTCTTTCAATTTCACTTCTAACTAATTCTGGATCAATTTTTTCTACTTTTGCTACATATTCCATATCAGGAGTTATTATGCCTCTTTTAGCATAATACATTTGTGTTCTTACTTCATCATTTTTATGATTCTCTAACCAATCTCTCATAAAATATCCCTCTATAAATTTTTCGTAGATTATATCAAGTTAAGTTTATAAAAGCTTAATTTATAAAATTAAATTTATATTATTAATTATATAAGTTTCTTTTTAATATAATATATTCAATTACAAAATGGATAATTTATGACTAAAGAATTCGCAAACTCAAACTTTTCCCTTACAACAAAAGAAGAATTTTCTAATCTTGAAGATAGTGAAATTGTAAAAGTTATAAAAAAATATAATGTTATCAATAATGAGGATAAATTACTTGATTCAAGTGAGAACAATTACCTATCTTTAATCAATTATATTGATAATCTTTATTATAAAAAACAAGATATTCCAGAAGATTTAAAAAATATAATTCAAAATCATATATATTTTAATAAGTACTTAGTTCAATATATTGATAAGAAAATTGAGTTTCTTTTAAAAAATGGTTCAGCTATATTTTTTAAAGAGATAATTTCAATAATTAACTTACTCTCAGATGGAAATAATTATAAAATATTTGAAAATTATAATACATATAATTATGAACAAATTAAAGAGTTGTTTAGAAATTATGAAAAAAACTTAAGCAATATAAATGAAGATAATGAAGAGTTTTTTGATGCAAAATTTAATTGTTATACCTCCCTTTTAAAAGTTTATACAAAACTTTGTTTAATAAACTCTATTGATATAAAAAGAAAACAAACAATAACTCCAATAATTGAGATTTTGACAGAAACTATAAATATACTTAAGTTTACTACTAAATTAAAAGAACACAATTTAAAAAAACTAAATAATACCCTTGGGCAGTTGCTATATTATTTTTCCCATTTACCTTTTATAAACTCAAATGGAAAGGATTTAAACTATTTAATTGATGAGTATTATTTACTCTTTGAAAAAATCAGTGATGGATATAGCACTTCAAAAGATATGGATTTTGCTGGTAATAGTAACTTAAAAGATGAAGAGTATTTGAGATTTAGAAACAACTCCTCTTATTTGCTTTTGATTATGTTAAAAAAGCTTTATGAGAACTTTGACAAAAATGAGTATTTTATTTGTAACTCTTTTAAAAAATGTATGCTTTTATATGAAAAAAACTTTAATGTTTCATTTATAAAAGATGAAAAAATTACTCTTGAATCTTTTAGAAATGATTTATTAAACTCTTTAGCCCTGACTTATGAAACGCAAAATCATAAAATAGGTGAGATAAAAGAGTATAAAAAGGCTATTAGTGATTTTATTTTAGAGTCTGATAATTTTGATATTCATAACTTAGAAACAATTCATGATATTTTACTTTTAGCTGAGATGATTGAGGATTATACTCATATTAATATTGGTGAAACACTAATTAATTCACCACTTATAAAAAATGATTATTATGAGTTTTATAAACTTAAAACACTTGATATTATCCTAAATCATTTGACTAAAAATAGTCCAAAAGATTCCCACAAAGCTTTTGTTAAAAATATCTACAAATATATAGAAAAGTACAAAGTAGCTTCACATTTGATGCCTATGTTCTCAAAACTATATTTAAGTATTGCACTTTTTTACTCAAAATTAGGTGATAATGAGTCTATTCAAGAGGCTAGAGATATTTATGCAATGTTTATAAATATTAATGGATATGAACTACTTAAAAATGAGTATAAATATATTGACCAAAATCTATTAAAAGAGTTTGGGAAGTTTCATTTAGTTGAACTTAATTTTGATGAAAAAGAGATGAGTAATAGTGAGCTAATAAAATTAGGTAAAATTGGAACTAAAAATTATTTAAAATATAAAGAATTAAAAATAAAATACCAAATAAATAAAGATTTAACAAAAATCACAAATGATATTTTAAATATAGACAATTTGGATTATGAAAAACTAAATAATGAGATTTGCTCACTATTAACAGAACAAATCTTTTATGGAATCGCTGAAATATCTATTCTTGGATTAACAAGGAAAAACTCTTTGATTGTTGATGAGGGTTATAAAAAACATTTAATAGAGATTAATGAAAACTACACTATTCAGTTTATTTTTCCTGCTGTTTATGAAGATAACTTTAGATATATTTTAAATGAAAACAAAGAGTTTATTGTAAAAAATTTAAAAAATATACTTTCAAGCTACAAAAAAGAGAGTATTACTTTTATTAACAATACAACAGGTTTAGAAAATATTCACAAGCTTCTTTTAGATTTAAAATCTCTTGAGGGTAAAAATATTGTATTTTTGCAAATTTTTCTAAAATCTCTATCTACTATAAATATGCAGTATGGATTTAAAGTTGGAGAAAAATATTTAAACACTATTATTAGAAAACTTTCTACTATAATAAGTGATGATGATATTTTATACTACTTAAATGATGGGAAAATTGGCTTATACTTAGATAACAAGGATAAGGTTAACACAATTACAGATAAAATATTTAAATTTAAACTTCATAAAAATGGTGAAGAATTGGATATTGATTTTGTAATTAGCGTAACAATAAGCAAAAATAATGTTTATATTAAATCATTGGATACCTTGGATAAGGCAATAATAAGTAAAAATAATCTATTATTTTATGAACAATAGGGAAATAAATGAAAAATGATATTATAGAAAAAATTGAATCTTTACCACCATTACCAAATAGTGTTATTGAATTAGAAAATTTTAGAAGAAGTCCTGATAAAGAGCCATTGGAGCTTTTAAAGATTATTGAACAAGATCCTTTAATTATTACTACTCTTTTAAGGGTTGCCAACTCTGCTATGTTTGGATTTAGAAGTGAAGTTGAAACTCCAAGTCGTGCGGTTAATTTATTAGGTATTAATTTTACAATTTCTATTGCTTTAGGAAGTGTTGTTCAAGATTTAATTAAAACTAACCTTTCACCTTATGGTATATCAACTGATGATTTTCTTATGACATCAAATCTAGCTTCAACAATTATAAATAATTGGGTTGGAGATATTGATTTTGGTCTAAAAGAAGAGCTTCTTTTACCTGCATTCTTACAAGAAACAGGTAAGTTTATTATCTCTGAATTAATACAAGAACAAGATAAAGTTGAAGAGTTTAAAAAAGCACTATTAACAGACAAACCACTTTCTGAAATAGAAGAGAGTTTTACAGGTTTTTCTTGTGCAAGAATTACTGCTAATATTTTCAAACATTGGAATCTAAGCCATAATCTAATTTTTACTATTGGTTTTGTAGGAAACTTAGAACAATGTCCTCAAGAATACAAAAGAAGAGTTAAAATTTTAGAAGTTATAAAAGTTTTATGTGACATTAGAGAACCTTTATCTGATCACAATATTACACGTGCTTTAGAACTTGCAAATAAGCATGGGCTTGAAGTTGAATCTCTAATTAGTACTATTGATAAAATTAGAGCAAAAATGGATGAAGAGTAGCATTAACATAGCAATTAATTTTTTGCTTTAAATAATATATAAGTAACATTTGTTATAATTTGTAACTTTTTTACACATGAGGGGATTTGTTGTCTAAGGTTACATTACTTGTATTATGCGCTGGTACTTCGTCTAGGTTTGGTTTAAGCGCCAAAAAACAATGGCTTCGTATTGATGATGAGCCTTTGTGGTTATATGTTACAAAACGTCTTTCTACTTATTATGATTTTGATAATATTGTAATAACATCTTCAAAAGATGAACTCTCATATATGGAAAACTTTTCTGATGATTTTAGTTTTGTTCAAGGTGGAAATACAAGACAAGAGTCTATTTCTAATGCACTAAAAACAATCAATTCAGAATATATAATGGTTACTGATGTGGCTAGAAGCTGTGTACCTAAAGAGGTTATCAATGAATTGATAGCAAATAAAGAAAAAGCTTCATGTATTGTCCCTATATTAAATGTTTCTGATACTGTTATATACGCAGGTGAAACCATAAATAGAGATGAAGTTAAACTTATTCAAACTCCACAACTATCTAATACTAAAATTTTAAAACAAGCTCTTGATACAAATATTGATTATACAGATGAGAGTTCAGCTATAAAAAGTATTAATGAATCTATTTTTTATATAAATGGTAGTGTTGAGAGTAAAAAATTAACTCACAATATTGATATAAAAGATTTACCTTGTTTAAAAGCTCCTTCAAAAAACTTTTTTACTGGATTTGGAATTGATATTCATCAGTTTGAAGAGAATAAAAAGATGTTTTTAGGTGGAGTTGAAATAGAGTCGAATTATGGTTTTAAAGCACATAGCGATGGTGATGTTTTAATACACTCTGTAATTGATGCACTTTTAGGGGCTTGTGGAGCTGGTGATATTGGTGAATTTTTCCCTGATAATGATGAGCAGTACAAAGGTGCTGATTCTAAGGAGTTATTAAATCATATAGTAAAGTTTGTTTATAGTGTGGGATATGAGATTGTAAATATTGATTTAACAATACTTGCTGAAAAGCCAAAAATTAATCCCCATAAAAATAGTATTAAATCAAAAATTGCAAAACTTCTAAATATAGAAAAACAGTTTGTAAATATAAAAGCAACTACATCAGAGAAGATGGGTTTTGTAGGAAGAGAAGAGGGAGTTGCTGTATATAGTGTAGCAACATTAAAATATTATGATTGGAAAAACATATGAATATATTAATTGTAGAAAATGAAATTTACTTAGCGCAAAAGGTTGTTTCTAGACTTTTAGATGATGGTCACTCATGTGATTTTGTTGAAATGCCAAATGATAACCTAACAAAAGATTATGATATGGTTTTATTATCTACTTCACTTCCAAGTGAGCTTGTAAAAAAAACAATACATAGATTCAAAGATGCAATTATCATACTTCTTGTTTCATATATTAGTGATGAAACAGTAACTGAACCTATAAATGAGGGTGCAAAAGATTATATAATGAAGCCATTTATTATGGATGAGTTAGTTAGAAAAATCTATCACTTTAGAGAGTGTAGACAAATGAGACAAGAGCTACAAACAATGAAAACATATGTTGAGTTTTTGCTTGAAGAGATTGATACTACAGGTGTTAATATTTCCCATTCACTTCCGACTTTGGTTGAAACAAATTCACAAAGATGTACTGATAAATTAGCTTTTGAAATTTCTTCATCTTTAAAACTTCCTATAAGATTTATAGCTTGTACCAATCCAAATTGGCAAAAAGAGTTAGCAACTATTACAAATAAAGAGTTAGCTTATTTAACTGATTATCATGTATTAAAAAAAGCTGCTAAAGAGAATGTTTGTATTGCAATTGAGCATAAAAACTGTTTAATAAGCTCCCTAGAAAAAGAGAATGATTTTCCTTTTAATAAAATAGAGTTTATGAGACCTGATATGGTTATGCTAAACAATAATATTATGACAATAAATGATTATGTAAAACTTATGGTTTTATCTTTCCAAACAAAATATCCAGATACTGAACTATCTAAAAAACTAGGAATTTCTAGAAAATCACTTTGGGAAAAAAGAAAAAAACTTGGAATTGAGAAGAAAAAATAATGAGAAAAGCATTTTTAACACTTTTTTATAGTGGACTAAGTCCAAAAGCACCTGGTACGGTAGGAAGTTTAGTAGCACTTTTTATGGGACTAGGACTTTTACTATATCTTCATGAATCAACACTT
The DNA here is from genome assembly GCA_965662175.1 of Arcobacter sp. GTDB lineage: Bacteria > Campylobacterota > Campylobacteria > Campylobacterales > Arcobacteraceae > Arcobacter. Next base: position 13,504 of record CBFIGT010000061.1, read on the forward strand.
TTTATGCTTTCAATTTTGATTACAGTTATTGCTGTAAAACAAATAGATATTTATGAAGCTGAAGTTGGTGTACATGATGGTAAAGAGATAGTTATTGATGAGTTAGCTGGTATGTGGCTAGCTCTTTCTATTTGTGTGCCAAATCCACAAGATATGAATCATTTTATTATAATGGGAACTCTAGCCTTTTTATTTTTCAGACTTTTTGATATCTGGAAACCATCTATTATTGGTAAAATTGACCAAAAAGTAAAAGGTGGATGGGGAGTTATGGGTGATGATTTAGTTGCAGGATTAGCAGCTGGAATTGCTGCAGTTGGTGTTTATCAATTGATTGAGAAGTTTATATTAGCTAATTAATCCACATCATCAAATCTTAAACAAAGTATATTAACTATTTTTTTTCTA
>CBFIGT010000062.1:0-13883 GCA_965662175.1 Arcobacter sp.
TATATTTTAAAGCAGATGAGATGATTGTCATTACTGATTCTACAGCTTCGCACACAAAAAACTCTTGTTTATCTTTTTTTGGCATAAAAAAGTTTCTAAAATCATCAATAGTATGGGACATATAATTAATAACAACTTCAGCCTCTTTTGATTTTTTTTCCATTGAATCAATATCTAGTTTTCCCATTTTATGTCTAAATTTAATAGCCATTAAAATAGATGATAGTTCAGACAAAGGCTGCCTCCATTGGTGAGCAATATTTGATATCATTTCACCTAAAGCAATAAATTTAGATTTTTGGACTAATAACTGCTCTTGTTCTCTATTTTTTTCTAATTCATCTAAAACTCTTTTTTCTAAGGTTTCATTTAATTCAATTAAAGCATCAGATTTTGCTTTTACTTTTTCTCGATAATCTTTAAAAAAGTCATCTATTCTTTCACTTAAAAGTATTGATAAAACTATTCCAATAGATAAAAATAGTAAAAATAAAAATACAGTTTGAATTATTTGTGTTCTTAGTTTTCTTTTTAAACCATCTTTTTTTATATTTATATCTTTTTCAATATCATCAATATAAACTCCAACACAAATAACCCAATTCCAGTTTGGATATAACTTAAAATAAGAGAGTTTTTGATTTGTTTCATTTGAAGAAAATTTATTATATGCATATTTTGTAAAAGATTCACCCTTTTCTCTTATATCTTTTAAAAACTCTTCCCTAAATTTTTTTCCATTTGCATCTGTATAGTTTGTAGAAATAATTTTTCCAACCAAATCAAGTCTATTTGGATTTACTAATAACTTAGCAAAATTATCTCCACCTTGAAAATCCAATATCTCATACACAAATATATAATTACTTCTACTTCTTTCAAAAGAGATATTATTTAAAAGTCTTATGGCTTCTGACTTTAACTCTTCCTCACTAATACCCTCTTTTGTGGCATTATATTTGATTATATCTGTTACAACATCTATTTGCTTTTTTAGTAAAGCTTTTTGATGTGAATAATAATCATTCACAAACTTATTTAGTTCTAAATCAAAATCTGAATAAGTATTTTTTACATAAAAATATGATATAAACGAAATCATTGTTGTCATAATAACAATAAAAATAAATATGATTATTCGGGATATGTTTTTTTCGGTTACTAACTGCAAATCAACTCCAAGGGCTTGAAAATTATATTATTTTATCATATCTTTTATTACAAGGTAGAGTATGAACCATAATTTAATAAACCAACTAAGAGGCTTTACTCTTTTATATGCAGAAGATGAAGCGGGTATTCAAAATAATATACATGAAATACTTGATTGTATGTTCAAAGAGATATATTTAGCAAAAGATGGTGAAGAGGCATATAAAATATATTGTGAAAAAAAACCTGATTTAATAATCACTGATATTAAAATGCCTAAAATGACAGGCTTAGAGTTGGTTAAAAAAATTAGAGAAACTAATCCAAAAGTTAGAGTTATAATAACCTCAGCACATACTGACTTAGACTACTTACTTGATGCAACAGAGCTTCATTTAGTAAAATATATTGTAAAACCAATTACAGAAGAGAAACTAACAACTGCATTAACAGCATTTATTGATAGTTATGAAAATAGTACCGTTTTTAACTTAGTTCCATCATGGATTTATGATGAGAGTAAAGCTTTAGTAAAAGGTCCTGGTCTTGAGTTTGTTTTAACAAAAAAAGAGAATATGTTTTTAAAAATGTTAATCATAAAAGGAAGAATCATAAGTTATTCTGAAATAGAGAATATATTATGGGAAGAGACTTCAATTATGACTCAAAATGCCCTAAGACTTTTTATTAAAAACCTAAGAAAAAAACTACCAAAAGATATTTTAAAAAATGTCCAAGGAACAGGTTATAGATTAAATATCTAAATCAACGACCAGCTAATATATTTGTTGGTCTAGATTTTCTACCCATAAACTTTCTCTCTTCAAAATACCCATTTGCTAAATAGATTATATAAAATACTGATGAAAAGAGTGTTATAAAAGGTATCATTGATATAAAATATAAAATCAAAGTTCTTAATCTTACTCTTCCTTTTTTTCTTCCATAAATATCTTTATATTCTCTATTATTTAGCATTGTTGAGGAAACATCAAAATTCAACATTTTATGAAAAAAGTAATAAATAGGAAAATTTAAAGCAAATATATTTACTATTGGAATAAAATATAAAGGAATAAATAAAACAAAAAGTAAACACATTATAAATAGACTTTTTATGGCAATATATATGGGTGAAAACCATGAAGAGTTTCCATGCAAATGGACATTTGGATAATTTCTTTTATTAAGAATTTTTATAATATTTGGTGTTAAAAAACCTATTACAATAATAGTTGTAAAAATTGAAAACATCATAATAAAATAGAGTCCAACTGTATAAAGTAAAAAACCGGCTAACCATGCTGTTATTGAATACTGTAATAAAAAAGTTAATATATTTGCAGCCCAAGCATAATAAAATGGTGCATTTGGGTCAATAGAAAACTCTTGCCCATTTTGTGTTTGGATTATCACTTGGTCAAGATTAGCCAAACTATAATCAGCTATTCCCATAAATAACCAAAACATCACTAAAAAAGTAATAATCAAAGGTATAAGCGCTAGCTTTAACATTTGCGGAGTAAAAAAATCCTTTAGACTTTGCCTAAAAAGTTCTATTTCATTCAAATCAAATCCTTATAAAAAATAATATTATACCTTATTAAACCTTGTTCTATATGAACATTTTTGGCAAAGTTCTTCAATTAGTTCATCATTTTTAAATCCCTTTTGAATATCTTTTACTCTTTTAGAAGATAAAATCTCTTTTAAACCACTATCAAAACTATTTCCCAAATTTATACAAGCATCTTTATCTAAACAACAAGGAACAACATCTCCTGAAGCTAAAATCCCAAAATGTGAATCTAATCCATAACAAAAACCACTTTTTGATACAAACTCATTATCTAAACTTGGCCATTCAAAATAATCATCAAAATTAAAAAAAGTTTTTTTAGCAATTCTAATATTTTTTGGCTTTGCAACATAAAACTTTTCAATATCTAAATCAATATCAAAATACTCTTTTGCCTTTGCAAAAACTGCTTTATTAAACTCTTTTGCACTTTTAGCTTCATCAAAATTCCAAACTCTTAAATTAATAAATAAGTCTAATTCATTTTCTATTGCATATTTACAAAAATCAAAAATAGGATTTAAATAATCATCTAAACTCTTTTTATGGGAGTTTCCATTATAAGAGTTTATAGAAAAATTTATTTGTTTAATAGCTTCATTACTAAGGGCTAAATAATGGCTTTTATTCAAATTATTTGCAGTTGTTGTAATATTTACTTTTAAAGCATGTTTTAAACTAATATTTAAATACTCCTCTAAATTTGATAAAATCAAAGGGTCACCAACTATATGGTAAGCTAGCTCCCTTGTTATCTCTTTTAATTGACTATTTAGTAAATCAAATTTTTCTAAACTCATGGTTTGATTGGGTAGATTTTTTGGTGGACAAAATGAGCATTTTAAATTGCAGATATTTGTTATTTCAACATGTACTTTTTTAAACTTTTTTATTTTTTTACCTTATTATTTATATTTAAATTTGAGATATTATAGCGAATTAGATATAATCTCTTTTTAAAATAATAAACTAAAAGGATATTGTTATCAAAACTTTCAATACATCAAAATTATGCCCTGAGATTTTAAAAGCTTTAGAAGATGAAGGTTATGAAACTCCTACAGAAGTACAAAAAAAAGCAATACCAATTTTACTAAAAAACAAAGATGTAATAGGAACTGCACAAAGTGGTACAGGTAAAACAGCAGCTTTTGTTTTACCTATTTTACAAAAATTATTTGAGACAAAAAATAGTGATTCTAGTAAAAAAAGAGTATTAAGAAGTCTTATTTTAGCACCAACTAGAGAGTTAGCAAAGCAAATTGAAAAATCAATTTCATATTATGGAAGATATTTAGATATAAAACAAACACTTGTTGTGGGTGGATTAAGCCATAAAGAACAAATTAGAAAAATTGAAGCTGGGATTGATGTACTTGTTGCAACTCCTGGAAGATTAATTGACCATTTAAACACTAAAGCAGTTGATTTATCAAGTATTAATACAATCGTTTTAGATGAAGCTGATACTATGCTTGATATGGGATTTTTAAAAGATATTGAACTTATACTAGCTGAATGTGCAAAAACAAGACAAATATCTATGTTCTCAGCAACTATGAATCAAAATGTAAAAAAACTAGGAAAAGAGTTTTTAAATAATCCTGTAGTAATTGAAGTTTCACCTCAGCGTTCAACTGTTGATATAATTGAGCAGCAAATATATTTAGTTGATGAAGATAAAAAAATAGAGTTTTTATCATATTTAATAGGCTCAGAAAATTGGGAACATGTTTTAGTTTTTGTAAATACAAAAGCAAAAGCAGATGAAATAACAGAGCAGTTTAATCTTGATGGTTTAAAAACAGCTTGTATCCATGGGGATGTAAAACAACCAGTACGGGCAAGGGTATTAGCAAATTTCAAAGAAAAAAATCTTAGAGTTTTAGTGGCAACTGATATTGCAGCACGTGGTATTGATATTGAGATGCTTCCCCATGTTGTAAATTTTGAGCTACCTGAAACAACAGCTGATTTTACACATAGAGTTGGAAGAACAGGACGAGCTGGAAATCCAGGAATTTCTACAACCTTACTTAGTGTAAAAGATTATAAACAAATGATTGAAATAGAAAAAGAGTTGATAATTGATATTCCAAGACTTACCCATGATGATTATGAACCAAGTGAAAAAAAACCAAGACAAGCACGTCCAAAACAAAAATCACTTAGTGAAAAAAAAGGCTTAAGCAAATTTAAAAAAGAGGCTAAAGATAAACATCAATTACCAAGAAAAAGTCCTAAAAAAAAGAAAACAACAAAAAGAGATGCAAATAGAAGCTTTGGGAGAAAGTAAATAATGGAAATGATTTTAAATGAGAATGATTTAGTAATAGGTGCAAGTTTTGAAAATGGTACAATTCAAGACTATGTTGATGATGCCAAAACATATGGATTAATTAGATTTGAAGATACAAAAGCCAATTGGTTTTTATTTAACAATGATGATTCAGATGATTTAGTTAGAGAACTTTATGAAAAAATCTCTAAAGATAACAACTATTATACTCACAATGAGTATGGTGAAGAGATTGTAGTTTTCAACAAAGAGGGAGATGCACCTTTTGAAAAGCTTGTTGAAAAAATTGATGACTACTTAAATGATGGTATATTTTAATTAAAATATACCATTAACTATTAAAAATTATTTTAAAACAAGCTCCTGTATAACTCTTATTTTCATGATTAAAATTCTCATTAGATACATATAATTTTGCATTATGTCTTTCTACAAGTATTTTATGGCTTATTGTTAGACCTAATCCTGTACCTAAAGATTTATGTTTTGTAGAGAAATATGGGTCAAAAACTTTTTCAATATTAGTATTAGAAATACCTCCACCACTATCTAAAATTTTTAACTCTAGTTTATCGTTTTTGATAATTTTTGTAGAAATAATAATAAATCTATCTTCATCATTTATTACATTAGTTTTTAAAATATCTTTACTATTATTTATAATATTAATCAAGGCTTCAATTAGCTCGTTTTTATTCCCACTAATTTGAATATCACCATCAATATTTAAAATTAATTTTATAAAGTTATTATTTAAAGAAGCACTTATTAAAGATATTGTTTCATCTAAAACCTCTTTTATATGTAATTTAGAAATAATTTTTTCACCTTTTAAAAAATTTCTAAAATTATCAATTGTATTTGATAAATAATTACACTGTTTTATAATATCTTCATCACACCGGTTTATATCCTCTTTTTCAATACCTGAAATATCTGATTTAATTTTTAACCCTGAAATACTTGTAGAAATAATACTTAAAGGTTGTCTCCATTGATGGGCTATATTACCAAGCATTTCACCCATAGATGCTAATTTTGCTTGTTGTTCCATTACTTTTAGATTAGATATATCTTTTAAGGTCAATAATACTTTCTTTTTATCAGGAAGCATTGAAGCACTCATATTTACAGTAATAAGTTTATCATCATTTACTTTACAGTTTTTTTCAACATTACATAAATCCCCATGATTAATAATCTCATCAATATAAGAGATATTTTTTTCTAAATCCTCATCCTCTATTATAAAATCATTAAATTTTTTTGTAAGTAAATATTCACTTGAATAAGCAGTCATATTTATAAAAGCATTATTAAATCTTAATAAGTTTGTATCTAAATCAACTATAGCAATACTATCATGGCTATAATCAAAAATTGTCTCAAACTCCTCTTTTTGTAGTTTTAGCCTTTCTTGATATATTTTTTGAAGTGAAATATCTTCAACAACTGAAATAAAATAATCAGGTTCATTTGTCTCTATAACTCTTACTAAAGATACAGTTAAATTCACCCAGATAGTTGATTTATCTTTTTTATAATACCTTTTATTCATAGAGTAATTATCTATTTTCCCATCAATTAACTCTTTAATATAAGCTAAATCTTCTTTTAAGTCATTTGGATGAGTTATATCATGAAAAGTTAGCTCTATTAACTCCTCTTTTGAATATCCTATAATATCACATAGTTTTTGATTAACTCTTAGCCATTTTCCATCTAAAGATACATGAGAAATTCCAACTGCTGCTTGTTCAAAAGTTTCCTCAAATAGTTTTAAAGTATGTGTTAATTTTCTATTTTTCTCTTCCAAATCTTTATTTATATTTTTTATCTCTAAGGTTTTTTTATCAATGATATTTTCAAGATTATTATTAATATCTTCTAATTCGGCACTAGCTGATTTTAGCTCAACTGATTTTATTCCTAATTCTTGATTTACATGGGAGAGCTCTTCATTTGTACTTTGTAGCTCTTCGTTTGAGGTTTCAAGCTCTTCTATTGTTGATTGTAAAGTCTCTTTGGTTTCTATTAACTCTTGTTTTAACTCTTGAATATTTAACATTTCATATTTAATCTCATTATTACTAGAAATATCACTATTCTCAATAAGATTTATCTTTTTAAATACAATACAAATACCCTTTGTAGCTATATCATTTTCAACAATTGGAATAATATCTATTTCTACTTTTTTTCCTTTTTCAAAGTTGACTAATAGTTTTACAATCTCCTCTTCCCGTCTAGCTTTTAATATCCCTGTTCTTATATCTATTCTAATACTATCTTTTAAAAAGGCAAAAAGTTCTTGAGTAAATCCACCTTTTGGAAATTTTAAATAATTATCAAGATTCCCTTTTGTATAAACTATATTATTTTCTCTATTTATTATTAAATAGCTATCAAAATATTTATCCAAAATAGTTTGAGCTAAAGAGTCATGTAAAAGAGTATTCTTTTTTGCTTTTTGTATTCTACTCTCTTTAAATGGGTTATTTCTTGTGTTAAATTTTTTCATATTATAAGCTATATTATCTATTGTAGGTGAAATTGCTGTTAAATCTTTTTTAAATATTTTATACTTATTATCAATTATTAAAAATAGATTTGTAAGATTAGTTGTACTTTCACTTTTTCCTAAAAAGAGTAAACCATTTTTATTTAATACATTGTAAAAAATTGAAAAAATTCTTTTTTGTAAATTTGAATTAAAATAAATAAGTAAATTTCTACATGTAACTAAATCCATATTTGAAAAAGGAGAATCTTTTACTATATCATGTTTTGAAAAAATTATTAAATCTCTAATCTCTTTCGAAACTTTATAATAATCTCCATTTTTTATAAAATATTTATTTAAAAGAGTTAAATCAAAGTTAGTAAATCTTTCAGCTAAATAAACACCACTTCTAGCTACATTTATAGCCTCAGCAGAAATATCTGTTGCAAAAATCTGAATTTTGTTTTCCATACTATTTCTTTTTAAAAGTTCAAGTAAAATAATAGCAATAGAGCAAGCCTCTTCTCCTGTAGCGCAACCACAAACCCAAATCCTTATTGGTTTTTCTTTCTCTTTATTTATTAAACTATTTTCAATTACATTTCTTAATTCATCAAAAGCCTGTTTATCTCGGAAAAAAGATGTAACTATAACGAATAACTCTTTTTGTAAAAGAACTGCTTCTTTTTCAGATGATTTTAATAAATCAATATACTCTTTAATACTATCAATTTTATTAAAAGTCATTCTTTTTCTAACTCGTCTTTGTATTGTACTAATCTTATAATCACCAAAATCAGTACCTGTTTTTTCTAATAATATATCAAAAAGCATATTTAAATAACTAAATCTTTCCTCTTTTTTTAACTCTAAAGGGTATGTTGAGATATTTATTAATTCTGTAGCAATTTCAATAGGTGAGAGTATTAAATCAATATAGCTAGTATTTATTGAAGCATTTGGCATATTAGGGTATTTTGCACTATCCTCGCTTTGAGAAATAGTAATACCACCATGTTTTTTTATTTTTATTATTCCATCAGAACCATCATTTCCAGCTCCTGATAAAATCACACCAACGCATCTATCCTCTTTCTCTTTTGCAAGTGATTCAAAAAATTCATTTATTGATGGTGTAGAAAACTGTTTTTCATTGGGCAAAACTAAATGAAACATTTCATCTTTAAATATTAAATTATATTTAGGAGGACAAACATAGATCGTATTTATTTTTGGTATCTCTTTATTTTCTACTGATTTTACACAAAGAGGTGAAAGAGGTGAAAGAATTTCTACTAGTTTTGATCCTTGATTAGGGTTTAAATGAGAGGTAAGCACAAAACATAAATTAGAAGTTTCACTTAAATTAGATATTATTGTTTTAAGAGGTTCTAAACCTCCAGCACTAGAACCAATGCCCACAATAATTAAATCTTCATTTATTTTCATTGTATAAAACTCCTAAAATATTATTTAATACTATTTAATAAGAAATAATAGCATAAATTAGTAGTTTATTTTATAAAACCGTTATTTCTCATACACTTTAATATTTCATAAGTTTTACTAACATCATAAGTTGCACTATGATAAGAATCAGGGTCAAACTCTATTCCATAAAAAATGCAAGTTTCATCCAACTTTGGGTTTTTGATATTTCCATTTTTATTGAGTGCTTTTACAATATGTTTATTCTCTTTCATAGTACAAAAATGATTTTCAAAATGTGCTAATTTTCCTATATGTTTAAGTTCAAAACTTATATTATGGGCAATCAAAGTTGAAGCCCCCTCACAAAACAAAGAAAAATCTAAATCCTCAGAAAAATAAGAGCTATATGATTTATCTTTTCTATAATCTAAAATCAACTCAGGGGTTAATCTATGAACAGTAAATGAGTAGTAGTTTACAGGATATCTTGATAAATAATACCTATGAAATTTATCAACTACTTTATACTCACCATTTACAAGTTCAACTCTAACAGCAGCTGCTTCTATCACATCTTGGGCATTCATGCTATTTGTTTCAAAATCTAATATAATCACCCTAGCCTACTTTAATGCACTTAAAACTTTATACTCATCATAAGCAAAATCATCAGTCATACCTGAAATATAATCAATTATAAGTCTTGTTCTATAATACCACTCTTCTAATTTAAATCTTTCAGTATCATCTTTTGATAAGTTTGAGACAGAGTTTTTATAAGCAACTATATGTTTTGCTGATAATCTACGAATTAGTCTTTGGGATATAAAACAATCAATTCTTTTATCATTTACAAGCTTTTCAAAATCTTCACTTGATATTTTTAAAAGTGTGCTATAAGAGTCTAATAGTGTTGTCAAAATCTTATAACCTTTTAACTCCAAGGTTTGAATATCTTTGTTATTGTAAATATGTTTTATTGATATTTTTTGTAAAACTTCAACAGCTTTTGTATATTTACTATTTTTATCAAACTCCAAAAGAGCACTATTAAAGCTTCCACTAAATATCTCTTCATGGTTTTGAATATAAATATCTGAAACATGTTCAACCAAAGCGTGGGTTAATTTAGCCCTTGTTAGTGTTAAAAAAAGATTGAATTGATAGGGTTCATCCTCTTTCTCTTTTGCTTTTTTATAAAACTCATCAACAAGCTCAAATAGATAAGTTTCACCAACTTTTTCACACTCTAGCTTTATCAAGGTATAAACCTCATCAAATTTTAAAATACCCTTATCAACAGCATCTTCCAAATCAGCATTTAAATAAGAGATATCATCCGCAGCTTCCATTATATAAGTAAGAGGAAACCTACACCCTTTTTTCATATGCAAAGTTTCACAAATATTTTTTACAATATCCCTTTCACTATAATAAAATCCAGGCTTTTTCTTTAAATATGAGAACTCTTCTTCTTTTTTAGGTCTATTTTCAAATGCACCCCTTGTATATTTTAAAACAGAGGCTATTTGAGAAAAACTAAGATTTAATCTTTGAAGTTTTGTAATAACTCTAATAGCTTGTGCATTTCCATCAAAGTTGCAAATATCATTTACAAGCATACTCTTAAACTCTTGATTATGATTTGAACATTTGATTAAATCATCAAAAATCTTTATTCCACTTGTTTTCATCCAATCATTAATAGCAACCTCAGCAAAGTGACCAAAGGGAGGGTTTCCTATATCATGTAACAAACTTGTCATCTCAGATGTTGAGATAAATACATCTCTTAGTTTTTCTAAACCATACTTTCCATCACATTTTTTCAGTATAGTTTTAGCAATAAATCTAGCCGTTTGAGCAACTTCTAAAGAGTGAGTAAGTCTACTTCGTACAGCTGCATTAAGTTCTAGTGGAAAAACCTGTGTTTTCTTTTGTAATCTTCTTAAAGCAGGTGCTGATAATATTCTACCCCTATCACTTTCACTTGAAACATCAATATCTTTCATAGGGTAAAGTTCCCTATGTAAAGTTAATTTTTCACTATAATCTATCATCAATTTTCTTTCTTACTCTTCTATTATATAAAAAGTTGTTTTCCCAAATTGTTTATCATAAGAGTCACTTTTTTTATTTGTAAAACTAGAAATAATCTCTCTAGCTTTTATAAAAGAAGAAGCAGTTGCTATTATCTCTTTTTTATCATCATTTGTAATAAGAGCTTTATTATTTCCTTTGCTATACTGTTTAGCTCTATTTATATCTTTGAAAGTACATTTGATAATATCAATATCTCTTTTTACATCAATTCTAGCTTTTTTATTTTCATCCTCAAATCTTAGTATTCTATTTCCATTTGAAGAGATTTTCATTGTAGTTGCTGTTTCGATATTTTCTACACCCTCTAATATAATATACTCTTTTCCATTTATTAATATCTCATCACTTTCTAATAGTTTTATCTCTTTAATAAGAGTTTTTTTTCCCTTTGCCATTTTAGTCCTTATAATTTATCGTATTATAGCTTTTTTATTATTTTTTACAAAATATTAACAAGTTGCATATGGTGAAACTGTAAAAAATTAATCATAAAATAAATATTAAATTAAAACTTTATCTTATAGAATTAATTAATTTAAATAAGGGAGAATATTATGTCAAAAAAAATACTTATAATTGCCGGAGATTTTGTTGAGGATTATGAGATGATGGTACCTTTTCAATGTTTACTAATGCTAGGTCATAGTGTTGATGCCGTTTGTCCTGATAAAAAAGCAGGTGAGCAAATTAAAACAGCGATTCATGATTTTGAGGGTGATCAAACATATACTGAAAAACCAGGTCACAACTTCACTTTAAACGCAACATTTGATGAAATAGATGAAAATAGTTATGATGCACTTCTTATTCCAGGTGGAAGAGCTCCTGAATATATTAGATTAAATCAAAGAGTTTTAGAAATAGTTAGAAACTTCAATGATAAAAATAAACCAATTGCATCTGTTTGCCATGGTATTCAAGTATTAGTTGCTGCTGGTATTGTAAAAGACAAAACTTGTTCATGTTATCCTGCATGTTCTCCTGATTTAGCTATAAATGGTGCTAAATGGGCTGATATAGGATTTGAAGATGCTTATGTTGATGGTAACTTAGTAACAGCTGCTGCTTGGCCTGCTCATCCAAAATGGCTTGCAAAATTCAACGAACTTCTAGTTTAATCAACTTTATAACAGAACTACCATTGTAGTTCTGTTATTTGATATAATAAATCAAAAAGAGTTTTTATGTCAACTATCAAATCTTTTTCAAAGGGTTTACACGTATATAAAACAATTGTAAACTATGATAAACCAATATTAGCCAAACAGTTATGTGAAAAATTAAATATAGAAAAAAGCACTATGTCCAGAATTTTAAAAACTCTTTTTGAAGAGGGTTTTATAAGTTACTTAGATAAATCAAATGAGATTATTGCAACAGATATAAATAATAGAACTAAAGATAAAACAAGAATAGAATTAATAGTAAAAAAAACAAAAATATTATTAGAAGAGATACATCAAAAAACAAATGAATGTGCCTATTTAGGTATTTTTGATAACTACAAAGTTTTATATTTAAACCAAATTGATAAATCAAATAGAAAATTAAAAACTAGAAATAATATAGGACTTGAAGCCCCACTTCATACAAATGCCTTAGGTAAATCTATTTTGGCATTTGGAAACTATGATTTAGAAAAAATCAAACTAAACTCATATACCCACAACACAATAACAAATCTTGAAAATCTTCAAAAAACCCTAGATGAAGTTAGAGAAAATGGTTACTCAATAGATAACACTGAATATCAAGATACTATGTGCTGTGTTGCTGTGCCATTATTCAACAAACAAAATATATTAATTGGGGCTGTTGGTATTTCAGGTACAAAAGATAGACTTAACTTAGAAAAATCAAAAGAGTTTGGGAAAGCTCTTTTAGATATTGTTAATAATCATTCAATAGTTTTATAAAAGGAGTAAGATGTTTGAAACTATAAAAAATATATTTAAAAAAGAGGAACGTTTTCCTTGTATTGTTTGGGATGGAAAAAAGATGAGTTATCCACTTTTGAGTAAAAAAGAGATGGATGAGATAAACAATTCCTCTAAATATGAGGGTTGGTTTGCAAAACTAAAAGATGATAAGGAAGAAATATAATGATAAAAACACCATTTTTAACAGTTGATGGAATAATAAAACTTTATGATAAAGATGAAAATTTCAAAGGAATAGTTTTAATAGATAGATTAAATAAACCTCTAGGCTATGCAATTCCAGGTGGTTTTGTAGATATTGGAGAAACTGTTGAAGAAGCAGTTATTAGAGAGATGAAAGAGGAAACATCTTTAGATATAGAGATTGAATCCCTACTTGGAGTTTATTCAGACCCAAAAAGAGATGAAAGATTTCATACGGTTTCTATTGTATATGTTTGTAAAGCATATGGTGAAGCTATTGCCCAAGATGATGCAAAAGAGGTGTTTGTATATGAAAAAGATAAAATACCCTTAGATAAGTTAGTGTTTGACCATAAAAAAATAGTTTGTGATTTTTTGGAAAGTGATAAATAAGCAAAAAAGGTTTAGAGTCAAAACGGAGGGGAGAATGAAAAAACTCTAAACCTAAATTTAACGAGATACGTTCAAAAATTGCTTACCAAATTATAACATTCTGATAAAAATTTGGAATAGGATAACTGTATAAAAAATATACAATCGGTTTTTCTCTAAGTTTTATAGGTGAATTTTATAATTAAATAGTAATTAGTTAGATTAAAAAATATAAGAGTTAAAGTGGAGCGGGAGACGAGACTCGAACTCGCGACAATCTGCTTGGAAGGCAGAAGCTCTAGCCAACTGAGCTACTCCCGC
>CBFIGT010000063.1:0-7598 GCA_965662175.1 Arcobacter sp.
GATAGCTAGATTTGATGGTGCATCTTTTGGATCTGGTTTTTCAACCATATTACTTATCATATACACACCTTTTTCTATCTCTTTACCCTCTATTACTCCATATTTATATGTTTCATCTTTTGGAACTTCTTCTATAGCTACAATTGAGCATCTATATTTTTCATATAGTTTTACCATTTGAGAAAGAACTCCTACTTTTGCATCACAAAGGTCATCAGCTAAGATTACAGCAAAGGCTTCATTTCCAATAAGTGTTTCACCACCTGTTAGGATTGCATGACCTAAACCTTTCATCTCTATTTGTCTTGTATATGAGAAAGTACAATTTTCAATAACATTTCTAATCTCAGTTAAGTAGTGCTCTTTACTTGTACCTTTGATTTGATGTTCTAGTTCATAAGATATATCAAAATGATCTTCAATAGCTCTTTTCCCACGTCCTGTTACTATAGCCATAGTATCAATACCAGCTTCGATAGCCTCTTCTACACCATACTGAATAAGTGGTTTAGTAAGAACTGGCAACATCTCTTTTGGAGTAGCTTTAGTAGCAGGTAAAAATCTAGTACCATAACCAGCAGCTGGAAATAGACACTTTTTTATTAATTTTGAATTATTAATTTTGAATTTTGAATTGTTTTCTGACATACTTTACTTTTCCTTTTTGTAGTTATTTTCTTGTGTTGTTTTTATTATGCTTGTTAGCATTTTTATTATTTCTTCTATTTCATTTACTAATGATTGTGTAAAATTATCAGATTGGTTTAAATAATCTGTTTTGATTAATAAATCAATCCAATATTTTGTTTCTCTGGCTTCTTTACTTGCTATGCTCATCTTTGATATAAAATCATTTCTTGATTGTCCTGCTTGAGCTTCATTTATATTTGCACCTATTGATGTACCACTACGCAATAACTGTTTAGAAAGAGTATATTCATTTTTTTCACTCTTTAAATATTTATTTAAATTCACAATCCTAATAGCAAATTCAAATGACTTATCTAAAATAACATTCTCTTTCATAATTAAACATTCAAAATTTAAAATTAAAAATTAAGCTTTGTATCCATTTGGATTATTTGATTGCCAGTTCCAGCTATCTTTGCACATTTGTTCGATTGTTCTATTAGCTTCCCATCCTAAAACCTCTTTTGCAAAGCTTGGATCAGCGAAACATTTTGCTATATCACCTGGACGTCTATCTACTATTTTATAAGCTACTTCTTTTCCTGAGGCTTTTTCAAAGGCTTTTACCATATCAATTACAGAATATCCATTTCCAGTCCCTAAATTCACAATAAGTGGTTCCATATTTTGAGTTTGGGCATTTATATAGTTTATAGCTTTTACATGTCCATCAGCTAAATCTACTACATGAATATAGTCTCTAACTCCTGTACCATCTTCTGTATCATAATCACCACCAAATACACTCAAAAACTCTCTTTTTCCAACAGCTGTTTGTGAGATAAATGGCATAAGATTATTTGGGATTCCATTTGGGTCTTCACCTATTGTGCCACTCTCATGTGCACCTACTGGATTAAAATATCTTAAAATAACTATTTTAAACTCATTATCACCTATTTGTACATCTTCCAAAATTCTTTCAATCATATATTTTGAAGTTCCATATGGATTTGTAGTACCACCAACTGGAAAGTTCTCTTTTATAGGTGTTGTTGCTGGGTCACCATATACAGTAGCTGAAGATGAGAAAACTATTTTTTTACAATTATTCTCTTTCATAACCTCAAGAAGTCTAATAGTTCCCACTACATTATTATCATAATACTCAAGTGGTTTTGCCACAGATTCACCTACAGCTTTTAATCCTGCAAAATGTATAACAGACTCTATTTCATACTTTTTAAAAACAGCTTGAAGTGCATCTTTATCTCTAATATCACCCTTTTCAAAAATGATACTTTTGTTTATGATTTTTTCAACTCTTTTTAGACTCTCATCTGTAGAGTTTGATAAATTATCATATACAATAAAATCATATCCAGCTTTGTTTAGTTCGATTAGTGTGTGTGAGCCTATATATCCAGCTCCACCTGTTATAAGTATTTTCAAAATGTTCCTTTAAAGTGATATTACAAAGTTTTTAAACTTGAACTCTTTTTTCTTTTTACCTTTTCTAGTTCTAACTCTCATTCGAGGGTCAAATAAATTAAAAAATACAACATAAAGTAGTATAAAAAGAGCAAGTGTGATTATAGCATCAGCATGCATAATTTGTATAAAAATCAGAGAAAAAATTGCTTGAAGCATAATAAGCATACGCACAGTAAACTTTTTATCTAATTTATATCTATAAAGTATATGATGTAGGTGGTTTTTATCAGCAACAAATGGAGAAACTCCCCGCTGTCTTCTTCTTCTTATTACAACCATAGTATCCAAAATAGGCATACCACCCAAAAATAAAAATGCAACAGAATCAATATAAGGAAGAGCTTTAATAGAAAAAATAGAGATTAAAAATCCTAAAACCAAAGAACCACTATCTCCCATAAAAACTTTAGCAGGGTTCCAGTTGAAGATTAAAAAAGCAAAAAGAACAGATATAAGTAAACAAGGTCCATAAATCAAAAACTCATCATTATTTAGATATCCCACATATGCAAGAGTAGATAATATCACAATAGAGATACTACTAGCTAAGCCATCTAATCCATCAGTTAGATTTATAGCATTTGTAAATCCAACAACAGCAAAAATAGTAAAAGGTAAGGCTAAAACACCAAGACTAATTTCATATCCAAAATATGACCCGATACTAGTAACTTCAAGTCCATCCATATATAAAAATGCAGTAGCAACAATCAGCCATAAAAACTTAGTACGAGACCTTATTTCATAAACATCATCATAAATTCCCGTTAAAAATACAATAAATATAGCTATGATAGTAAGCTTGTGTTCAAAAATTAAATCAAAATTAAATAGTATAAATCCAAGTATAAAAACTGCACCAAAAACTATCCCAGCACCTCTTGGTGTCTCTATTTTATGAGAACTTCTATTGTTTGGTACATCTACCAGGGATAACTTAGGAGCTACTTTTATAAAGTATTTTATTAAAAAGAAAGTAACAATAAATAAAACTATGGATTGGGATAATATAGAAAGAAACATATTAATATTTACCTTTTAAAAATTTTGTTAATTATTAGAAATATTTAATATGTATTATATCATATAAAAGTTTTATTTTAGTTACATTTCATTAACTTTGTATTAACTTTAGAATAATAATTTTAGGTAAAACAGAAATAATTTTTTGTCCTTATTTCTGCTTTTAGAATACTTTAGACGTTTATCCTTGTAGATACGTCAATATAAGAGATTTTGTTTTCTGTAAATTTGCTATATTTCTTTCCATTATATGAGAAATAATTTTCATAACCTTTTAAAATATTTTTACGAATTATCTTATTATTACTGTTATTACATTTATTACGTCTTTTTGTTTCATAATAGTAATCATTGTGATTGTTTCTTTCATCAACTCTTTCATAGTTTCTCATATTATTTGCAACACTAGCTCCTAAAATACCACCTATGACTTTAGCTGCTACTTTTCCATTGCCTTTTCCTATTTGGTTTCCTATTATTACACCTGTTGCAGCACCTATTAAAGTATCAACACCAATACTGTTTTCATCTCTATACGATGATGTTCTATGATACTTTGGTGTTCTAACTTCATACTCCTCAAAACACTCTTTGTTATGTCTATGGGGAATAATCTCCTCTGCAGTTTCATATACAGGTTTTGAGTAATCTATTCTCACACTCTCAGTAAATCTATCCCCTTGAGCAAATAAAGATAAAGATAAAAGGGATAATCCTAATATAATTTTTTTCACAACAAACTCCTTTTAAAGTAGTTAAGCCAAAGGCTTACTACTTTATTTTATAGATGAAATATAAGTAGCCAATGCATCTATTTTTGCATCATCAAGTCTTGCTGCTTGACCTTTCATCACACCTTTCATAGCTCCACCGTATGAACCATCTTTGTACCCTTTTAGTGCAGATACTACTTTTTCTTTATCCCAACCTTTTATGATTTGAGATTTACCTAAAGCTGCTTTTTCACCATTTGCACCATGACATCCAGCACATGCTTTGTATAAACTAGCTCCATCATTTGCCATAAGAGATGTCACACCTAGTATTGTAACTGTTGCTAAGATTTTTGTTAAAGTTTTACCTGTAAGCAGGATTCCGTTGTACTTCATCATTTTAAACTCCTTGTTTGTTTTTGTAAAGGAAGTATAAAATATAAAAGTGGAGTGATTGTGGAATAATTAAAACATTCTATTTTCTTTTAAAATTAATCCTTCATTCTCTATCATTTTATTGTATTCATAAATAGCATCTTTATTTTCAATTTCCCAGCTTTTTTGTTTATCACTTAAATTTAAAAGGTTTAAATGAGAACTTAAAGCTTCTCTTATAACTTGAGTTTTTTTCTTTTTTTTTGTCATTTTTAATCCTTAAAAAATTTACTATAATTTACTATACTTTATATTTATTTTAACTTCCCAAACACTTTATAAATCTCCCAATACTCATCCAAAGCTTTTTCAAGCTCTTTAGGACTTAAAGTCGTAGCCTTTTTTATACCAAATCTACTTATAAAAGCATCAGGCATGATAGTTGTATCTTTTGTAGGGTTTGTCATATAGTTTGTCATAGCCTCTTTTACAGACTTTTCAGAGCTATATTTTAGTAAATATCTATAAAAATACTTATCAATACTTACAGGTAAGTTTTTGTGACAAGCCACGCAGTTGTTTTCATAAACCAAAGCATATGAAAAGTTCAAAAGTAAAATTAATATCAAAAATATTTTTACCATATCTTATCTTTTATTCATAATAAACATGTTACAATTTTCCTCAATAACTAAGGGAGTGTTTTTTTGAAAAAAACTATTGCAAACAGTAACAAATATTTTTCTAATGCAAAACAAAAAGAAAAAATGATTGTTAATTCTGTATATACATCTACAAAAGTAGAAGGTTCTAAAACTACAAAAAAAGAGTTGAAAGAGCATTATAAACTTATCCATTCTTAATTCCTTCTTCAATTTTGTTTTTACCATCTTATCTCCAATTTTGTTCCTACTTTTAGTTCTGATTGGATTTTTATATCTATATTGTACTCTTTTGCTATCATATAGACTATATTTAGCCCTATTCCAAAACCACCTACACTCTTATCAAATCTAGAATATCTATCAAACATAGATGGGATTTTCTCTTTTGCTATTCCTTTTCCTGTATCTTTTATCACTAAAAGTCTATCTTCTAAAATAACTTCTATCATACCCGCTATTTTATTGTATTTTATTGCGTTTGATATTAGGTTATCTATTAGTTTACTTATCTTTTTATCATCACAAAATATCTTTACATCAGGTTTTATATCTTTTGTAAACTTTATCTTTTTTACATCTGCTAAGGTTTTAAAATACTCTACTCTGTTTTCTACTATTTTTGATAAATCAAGCTCTTGATTGTGGGATATGATTTTATTGTTTAGTGCTAAATATGTGAGGTCTTGATATATATTTGAGACTGTTTTTGCACCTGTGTCTATTCTTTTTAGCTTTTTTTGTAGTTTTTCATCTTTTATATTTTCTAAATCTATCATCTCTATATTTGTGATAATCGCACTTATTGGGGTATTTAGTTCGTGAGTTGTGTCTTTTATAAATCTATCCAAAAGATGCAAAGAGTCACGCATGGGTTTTAAAAATAGTTTCAACAAAAAATATCCCAAAACTAAAGAAGCTGAAAATCCAAGTACAAAAAAGATGATGATTTTATTTTTTATCTCTTCAAACCATATATTATCATCGGCTATTTCCAAAAGTACATATTTAGCCCCTAAATAGTATGACTCAGGCTCTTTTATATAGTGTATATGTTTGTTTGTGGTGTATGTTATTTCATCTAGCTTTACTTTTGCTTCATCAAGTGTTGAAAATATAAGATTTCTATCGCTATCATAAATAGCTGAGTTAAATCTCTCATCCCTTGGATAAAACTTATATTTGTCAAAGTTGATATGTAAATCTTTTAATCTCATTATTAAATCATTTGAATACTCTTGCAAAACTAATCTTTTGTTTTGAAGCATCAAATCTTTTTTGAAGTTGTAGTATAAAAAAGCTATAAATATAAGTATTACAATACTTAAAATACTATATAAAGATAAAAAGGCAAAAAGAGTCTTTTTTTCACTCTGTGGTAAATCTATATCCAAGCTTTTTAACACTTATGATTCTCTCTTTCCCAAATATTTTTCTAAGATTTTTGATATAAGTTCGAAGTGAATCATCACTACTCTCTTCATCATAATCCCAAACATACTCAAAAATCTCTTCATGTGAGATTGTTCTATTTTGATTTTGTAAAAATAGCTTTAAGAGTTTTGTTTCTTTGTTGTTTATTTTGATTTCATCTTCACTTTTATAAAGCAAATTTGAACTTGTATCAAAAAATATATCATCTACAATCTTTACTTTAGTATCACTTTTATGAAAATATCCTCTTTTTAAAATAGACTCTATTCTTAAACTAAGCTCTTTTAGCTCAAATGGTTTTCTAAGATAATCATCGCAACCAATCTCATATCCCTTTTCAAATGAATCCATAGAGTTTAGTGATGTTATAAAAATAGCTGGAGTATTTATGTTTTGTTCTCTTAAACTTTTTAATAAATCAAAACCATCAAGTGAGGGAACATTTACATCCAATAAAAGTAAATCAAAGTTTTGCTCATAGATTTTTTCATAAGCTTCTTCTCCATCATATAAAGAGATAACTTCAAAATCCTTCTCTTCTAGATAATCAGTGACTGTATCATTTAGTGTAATATCATCTTCCAAAAGTAGTATTTTTCTTCTCATTTTCTATCTTTTTTCTTTTAGTTTTTGCATATTTTTTTCATACTGTTTTTTCTCACTTGAACTCATAGTTGAGACTCTAGATTTTAACTCTTTTTCAAATTTTGTTTGATTCTCTTTTTTTACAAAACCTATGATTTCTATAAGCTCTTGGGTAGACATTTCAGAAAAATCAACAGCTTGAAGTGATGTCAAAAAGAGAAAAACAATAAAAATAGATAATAGTTTTTTCATAATTTTTACCTGATAATTTTTTGATTTATCATACCATAATTATCGTGGAAAAATCGTAAAATGATATTATTTACAGCTTTCTTAATTATAGATTAAATTAATAAAACTATTCATTTATACCCTATTTAATGAATATTTACCAAAGTAAATATTGTATATAATACAAGTTTTATAAAAATATAATTTTAAAGGTTGTAGATGATACAAGTTGGAAAACTTTTTCAAAGAATACCTTACTATGTAAGAGATTGTGAGTGTGAATATAAATCAATTCATGATATGGAAGAAGTGGTTGATGAGTTTTTATCAAACTATATGATGACTACTGCAAATTTAATTCAAATATATTCAAATAATAGAGACTCAACTACAAATGTCCATCTTCTAATAAAAGATGGAACAATGCCAAATCTATCTTTATATCCTGATT
>CBFIGT010000063.1:7608-13724 GCA_965662175.1 Arcobacter sp.
AAGAACAAAAAGAGTCGAAACTAAAAACACAAAAAGTAAACTCTTTGATGTTTATTGATGAGTTAAAAAATAGACGTGAGTTTGAGTTGGCTAAAATTTTTGATGAAATTATTGGTTGTGATGGAGAAAAACTTTTTGTATCACTAAAAGAAGAGAAGTTTGATATGTATAAACCTAGCTCTCAAAACTTTGATTTTAGATTAAATTTGATTGAAAAAAAAGATGTTGTAGTTGATGTTTGTGAAGCTTTGGAAATAGATTATAAGTTTTTGTATGAAAGGTTAAATCCAAATATCATAAAACAAGTTTGCAAAGATTTGGATATGACATATAAAGCCTTATCAAATGAAATAGGATATAAACCTGATACCATAAACAAAGCAGCATCATCAGGAAAAGTTTCAGAACAGCTCCAAAAAGCTATAAATATGTATCTTGAAAACTTACGATTAAAAGTTATGCTTAGAGATTTTGATATTATGAAAGCTACGCTAAAGAAGATTTTAGATTGATTATAATAAAATCCAAATAAAAATAAATAAAGAGAAAATAAATATGATAAAAAACCTTGCCCTTTTAGCCCTTACAGCAACACTTTTTAGTGGTTGTTTATTTGGAGATAAAGACCCTGACCAATGGACAGCTTATCTTTATCCTGATAAAGAAAACACAAAAAGAACTGTAATAGTACCTGTAAAATACCCTAGTTTTGAAACTTGTAAAGAGGCTTCTCTTGAACTGCTTAAAAAAAGAGGATTAGAAGATAGTGGAACTTATAAATGTGGTAAAAACTGTGAATATCACGAGGGAATGAAATTAGATATATGTGAAGAGTGGAAAAACTAAGAGTAACAAACTCTGTTTTTCCCGCTACTTTTTGCTTTGTAAAGAGCTTTATCAGCTCTTGCATAAATTTCATCTAAGTTTGTATCAGAATCTAAGTTCTGAGATACACCAAAACTTCCTGTTACTAAAATAGCTCTATTTTTATATTTGTAATCAATATTTTTGAATTTTGTTCTAATTTTCTCAGCTATTAGCATAGCTTTATCTAAATCGGTATTTGGTAAAACTATTGAAAACTCTTCCCCACCAACTCTTGCCAAAATATCTGATTTTCTTAGTTCACTTATCATATTAGAAGCAACAAGTTTTAGAACATCATCACCAACTTGATGGCCAAACTCATCATTTATATCTTTAAAATTATCAATATCAATCGTAATCAAAGATAAAAAACTCTTCTCTCTTTTAGCAATAGAAAAAGCCTTGGAACCCAAATCAAAATAGTATCTTCTATTCCCAATACCTGTTAGAGAATCCTGCGTAGCTATTTTCTCAAGCTCTTTTGTTAGTTTCTCTTTTTCTAATAGTGTTTCATTTAACTGTTTTATTAGTTTTGATTTTCTATTAAAATCAAAAAAAACATAAAGAAGTAAAAAACCAACAAAAAAATGACATATAATTTTGTATGTTTCATAAGAAAGAGTTATATTTAAAATATAAAAAATACTAATAATTCCTAAAAATAAAACAAAAGTAAAAAAAGGATTAGAAGTGTATTTCAATATATTCTCCACTAGTTTATAAAAGTCTCAAAAAAGTTTTTAAAGTATATATAAAATAAACTTTTATACAACTAATAAATTGATAATAATTTGATTTATTTGAAAATATATATAAAATTACTGCATTTTTAAAAATTAAAGATTTGTTTGGATGATATTTAGATTTTTTAATAAGGCACAACTATAAGCCGAGTTTTGTATTTGACAATAATTTATCTAGCCGCTAGATTACTCAAACGGTCTTGCAAAGAGAATGAATTGTGAAGCTTCATACCGTCTCTTTTTGCTGCGAGTTGGGTTTACATAGCTGTTAAGATTACTCAAAACACTGGTGGGCTCTTACCCCACCGTTTCACCCTCACCTTACGGCGGTTTACTTTCTGTTGCACTATCCCTTAGGTTACCCTAGCCATCCTTTAGATGGAACCCTGCTTCACTGCAGCCCGGACTTTCCTCTTGAAATAAATCAAGCTATTGTCTGTTGTACCTTAAGCTTGGAATTGTATCTAAAATATATTTATTTTCTGATTATATCGTAGTGTTCTGGTGGAAGAAATTTAAATATCTCATCATCTATCTCTTCATTTTGAACTACATTTGTAAAACTTATAATAATACTATTTTCCAAAGCATCTTTATATTCGATTTTTTGGATTTTATTATCTTTTGTTGTTAAGGTGTAGTTTACATCATAAATTTTTGCTAAATATCTATTTTCATCTATTTTTTTTGCTGTTTTTATTAACTCTAAAATATCTATTTCATCTTGAAGTCTAGAAAAAATCGCTTGTTCTAACTCAGGTTCATCAATAATTGCAAAATTATTTATAATATATACATTTTTAATCACTGGTTCTTTGTACTGCCACAATATATAATTTGGTTCTTTTATAAAAAGATGACCTTTATATAAAATCTCTTTTTTGGATGGATTTATAATCTTTTGTTGAAAATTTGCATCAAAAGTTTTAATATCCTTCAAAATATTAGCATATGATGAAGATACCCAAAAAAACATTATTAGAAATACTAATCTATAAAACATACTTTAACCTTCTTTTTTATATAATCTTCGGATTATAACGAAAAAGGATTATATTTTATGTTAAATATTTTTTCAAAAATTTTTGGTACTAAAAACGACAAAGAAGTAAAAAAATACGCAAAAAGAGCAAATGCAATAAATGCATTAGAGTCAAAATACGAATCGATGAGTGATGAAGAGCTTAAGTCAGCTTTTGAAGCTTTTAAAACTGAAGTTCAAAATGAGAGTGTAAAACTTAATGATATTTTAAATGATGTTTTTGCGATTACTAGAGAAGCTAGTAAAAGAACACTTAATATGAGACATTATGATGTTCAATTAGTAGGTGGTATGGTACTAAATGATGGAAGAATAGCAGAGATGAAAACAGGTGAAGGTAAAACTTTAGTTGCAACACTTCCTGTTATTCTAAATGCAATGACAGGAAAAGGTGTACATGTAGTTACTGTAAATGACTACTTAGCTAGTAGAGATGCAAATGAACTAGCACCTTTATATAACTTTTTAGGATTTTCTGTTGGTGCTATTTTAGGTGGTATTAGAGATGAAGAGGAAAGAAAAGCACAATACTCTTGTGATATTACTTATGGAACAAACAATGAGTTTGGTTTTGATTACTTAAGAGATAATATGAACTATGATTTACAAGAGTGTGTTCAAAGGGAACATCACTTTGTAATAGTAGATGAAGTTGACTCGATTTTAATTGATGAAGCTAGAACTCCACTTATTATTTCAGGTCCCTCAAATAGAAAAAGTTCTGATTATGCAAAAGCTAATCAAATAGCTTTACAGCTTGAAAAAGGTGAAAAAATTGAGCCAAAAAGAGCTGATGAACAAGCTGTTATAACAGGTGATTTTATAGTTGATGAAAAGAGTAAATCTGTACTTTTAACAGAAGATGGTGTTAAAAAAGCAGAAGAGTTATTTGATGTTGAAAACCTTTATATGCTTGAAAATGCAACCTTATCACATACTCTTGACCAAGCTTTAAAAGCACAATATGTATTTGAAAAAGATGTTGATTATGTTGTTAAAAACAATGAAGTTATTATTGTTGATGAGTTTACTGGAAGACTTAGTGAGGGAAGAAGATTTTCTGAGGGACTTCACCAAGCTTTAGAGGCTAAAGAGGGAGTTGCTATTCAAGATGAATCACAAACTCTAGCTGATATTACATTTCAAAACTACTTTAGAATGTATGATAAACTAGCTGGTATGACAGGAACAGCACAAACAGAAGCAACTGAGTTTGCTGAGATTTATAATCTTGATGTTGTATCTATTCCTACAAATGTACCTATTCAAAGAATTGATAAAAATGACCTTATTTATAAAAGTGAAAGGGAAAAATTCAACGCTGTTTGCGATAGAATTCAAGAGCTTAATAAAAAAGGTCAACCCGTACTTGTGGGAACAGCTTCTATTGAAAAATCAGAAAAACTTCATGAAATCTTAAAAAGTAAGAAAATACCTCACACAGTTTTAAATGCAAAACAGCATGAAAAAGAGGGAAAAATCATCCAAGACGCTGGTCAAAAAGGTGCTGTTACAATTGCAACTAATATGGCTGGACGGGGTGTTGATATTAAGCTATCACAAGAGATTTTAGATCTTGGTGGTTTGGCTATTATTGGTACTGAAAGACATGAATCAAGAAGAATTGATAATCAGCTAAGAGGACGAGCTGGACGTCAAGGTGATGTGGGTGAGTCTCAATTTTATCTATCTTTGGAAGATAACTTATTAAGAATCTTTGGATCTGATAAAATCAAAGGTATTATGGAAAGACTTGGGATTGAAGAGGGTGAGCATATTGAGTCTAAAATGGTTACAAGAGCTGTTGAAAATGCTCAGAAAAAAGTGGAAGCTATGCACTTTGAGTCAAGAAAACACCTACTTGAATATGATGATGTTGCAAACAAACAAAGAAAAGTTATCTATTCATTTAGAAATGATTTGTTAAATCCAAACTTTAAAATCATGGAAAAACTAGATGAAAATAGAGCTGAATATGTTATTACTCTACTTTCAAATGCCCATATCATAGATGGTATGCCTGCTGAAGATTTTGATTATGATTTTATTATCACTAAAATCAAAGAGGAGTTAAACTTAGAGATTCTTATTGATGATATTAAATCTGAATCTTATGAAGAGTTGGAAGATAAACTAATCAAGATTATAAAAGAGGTTTATGAAGAAAAAATGAGCATCGCAGCACCTGAGCAAAAAGCTGAAATTGAGAGAATTCTTTATTTACAAATCTTAGATAATGCATGGAGAGAACATTTATATGCTATGGATACACTAAAAACTGGTATTGGACTTCGAGGTTATAACCAAAAAGACCCATTAGTTGAGTATAAAAAAGAGTCTTATAATATGTTTGTTGAGCTTATTGCAAATATTAAACATGAGATTATTAAGATTTTATTTACAGTTCAACTAAGAGATAATCAAGAAGAAGAGAGAGAAAAAGCTGCAATTGAAGAGATGAAAGCTAAGATGGCTGAAGTTACAGAACAAATCTCTACAAACTTTGAAGAACAAGCTCCAAAAGTAGAGAAAAAAATAGCTAGAAATGACCCTTGTCCTTGTGGAAGTGGTAAAAAATATAAACAATGTTGTGGAGTTAGTGGACCTAAAAGAGGTTTAGTAGCTGGGAGCTAATTTGAATAAAAAGCTTGTAAATTTTATAGTCAAAAAATATCTAAAATTTGACAAAAAAAACCCATTTATATCAATAAGTGCTTTATTGGCATTTATTGGTGTTGCTGTTGGTGTAATGGTGCTTATTGTTACTATGGCTATTATGAATGGTACTGCAAAAGAGTTTGAAAATAAACTTTTCACTATGAACTATCCTTTATCCATATATCCAAAATTTGAGAGTGGCGTTGAAGATAAGCTTTTAAAAGAGCTTGAAGAGAAATTTCCTGAGATGAGCTTTTCGCCCTATTTATCTTCTCAAGCTATTATTCAAAATGATGATAAAATGTCAGGTGGTATGATATTTGGTGTTGACTCAAAAAAAGAGGCCAAAATCAACTCTATTTATAAAGAGGCCATAAAAGAGCAAGAGCTTGGCAAATTTGATATTATTTTAGGTCAAGGAATCACTGATAAGTTATATTTATATGATGACCAAAAAGTAACTTTATACTTTACAACACTAAATCCAAGTGGTTTTTCTATGCTTCCAAAAATGAAAAGATTTACCTATAAAGACTCTTTTAAATCAGGTCTTAATGCCTATGACCAAACATATATGTACACTTCAATAGAGGCTTTACAAACACTTTTTAGAAAACAAGCTGGTTATTATGATGGTATTCATATTTATACAAAAGATGCTTTTAATGATATAAATAAAATCAAAGAGGTTTTAATACATCATCCAGGTATTGGAGTTATAGGTTGGTGGCAACAAAATGGAAACTTCTTTGCTGCTATGGAGTTGGAGAAAAAGGCACTTTTTATTGTGCTTATGCTTATCATTT
>CBFIGT010000064.1:0-13665 GCA_965662175.1 Arcobacter sp.
GCAGGGNCCCCTTGTGGAAACGTAAGTCGTCGCCAACTCTTGAGTATTTTTTACAAAGCTTAGCTTTTTATCCTACTACTGGGTGAAGTGCTAAGCTTTTTTTTTGGCTTCTTATTATTTTTTGCTTGCATAGCTCCAACGGTAGAGCAATCCCATGGTAAGG
The DNA here is from genome assembly GCA_965662175.1 of Arcobacter sp. Lineage (GTDB taxonomy): Bacteria > Campylobacterota > Campylobacteria > Campylobacterales > Arcobacteraceae > Arcobacter. The sequence continues at coordinate 164 of CBFIGT010000064.1, forward strand.
GAGAGGTTGTAGGTTCGATTCCCACTGTGAGCACCATTTATTTATATTTTGTTTTGTTGTCTTTGAATAAGTATTGCTAGTAATATAACTACAATTGAAACAATTAAAAAACCTATTATTTCACTTTCAAAATCACTCATAATAAAACCTTTATTTATTTGTATTATTTAACTCTTTAATATTTAATTTATGACATAGTTTTACACCATATAAAAATATAATCCAAGATACATATATCCATAAAAAAGTAAAAAGTAATGTTGCCATTGAACCATAAAGTGTGCTATATGTTTGATTATAAAGAACATAATAGACAAATAAGTTTTTTGTAATAGAAAGTACTACTAATGTCACTAATGATGAAAATAGGGCTGATTTCATTGTTATATAGGTATTAACTGTTAGTTTAAAAAGTCCAAAAAAGATACTCCAACCTAAAATAAATGTCAAAACATAATCAAATATTGTATTATTATAAAAAGTTGTTATAAATATATATAGGGCAAATATAACCGGAAGTAGTGTTATAAAGAGCAAATAAAAGAAAAATGATGCATATATACTTTTTCTTTTTGCTTCATGGATTTTATTTACTATATATTCATAATCTTTAAAAAACATAGTAAATACAAACAACATATATATAATACCGATATTTCCTAATTTATCTGAGTTAGAAATAAAGTTTGTAAATTGTTGGGCTACATTTTGTGAGTGAGAGGGGTTTATTAAATTCAAAATATATTTTATAAATAAATCCACATAATCATTAAACTGCTCTAAACTTGAAATAATTGATATTATTAGAGCTAAAATAGGAAGTATAGAAAATATAGTAAAGAAGCTTAAACTAGCTGCATAGTAAGTTGTATCATCATTAAAAAATGAATCTAAAGCACTTACAAGCCTAGAAAAAGGCTTCTTACTATTATTTTCCATTAAAGCACTTATAATCCCATTTTAAATGGATTTAAAATATTATTTGGGTCAAAGGCTTTTTTGATACTTTTAAATAGTGCCATTTCAGCTTCATTAAATGCAATATCCATAAATGGAGCTTTAGATAAACCAATTCCATGCTCACCTGATAAAGTACCACCCATATCAACAACTAATTGAAAAATCTCTTCAATAGCTTTATGACCATCGTGCATCTCTTTTTCATTGTTTTTATCTTTTACCATAACATTTACGTGAATATTTCCATCACCTGAGTGTCCAAAACATGGAACTTTAAATCCATATTTATCACCAATTTTATAAATTTCATCTAATGCTTCAGGTAATTTTGATCTTGGAACTGAAATATCTTCGTTTAGTTTTTTTGTTCCATAAACCATAGTTGCTGGACTTGCATTTTTTCTTGCAAACCATAATTTTGCTGCTTCTTTTTCATTTGCTGCAATTATAAAACCATTTGAACCATTCTCTTTAAATGAGCTTTCTAATGTCTCTAGTTGTGATTGAACTTCTGCTAATGAGTTTCCATCAACATCACCAACTAAAATTCCACCTGCATTTTGAGGAAGCTCTATATCTGGAAATTTTTGTTTAAGGGCATCTATTACTAATGCATCTAAAAACTCCATAGCAACAGGATTTGCACCTGCTGCTAGTGATTTAAATACTGCATTCATAGCTTTTGTAACATCTGGGAAAATACCCATATATGTTTGTTTGAATTTTGGTTTTGGGATAAGTTTTAGGGTAATTTCTGTAATAACAGCTAAAGTCCCTTCACTTGCAATTAAAATACCAGCTGTATTGTATCCAGCTACATCTTTGATTGTTTTTTTACCTGCTTTGATTATATCACCATTTGGTAAAACAGCTCTTAGCGCAACTACATAATCTTTTGTAATTCCATATTTTGCAGCTCTCATTCCACCTGCATTTTCAGCAACATTTCCACCTAAAGTACAATATAATTCACTAGCTGGATCTGGAGGATAAAACAGACCTACCTCTTCAACAGCTTTTTGGAACTCCATATTTATAACACCTGGTTGTACCACACCTAGTAAATTTTGCATATCAATTTCTAAAATTTTATTCATATGTCTTTCTAATGAAAGAATAATTCCTCCATTTGATGGAAGTGCTCCACCTGTGAAACATGAACCTGCACCTCTTGGTACTATAATTATTTTATTTTCATTACAATATTTTAGTACCTTTGAAACATCTTGTTCATCCCTTGGAAAAATAACTGCATCAGGTTCAAATCTCTCTCTAGTAGCATCATAACAATAAGCAATTAAGTGTGCTTTATCGGCTTTTACATTTTCATCACCAACAATAGACTTGAAATAATCTAAGTGTTTGTTCTCTATCATTTTTTTAATCCTAATAATTTAGTATAGTATGTATTGTAATCTATATTTTCATCACCAGTTTTATCTTTTGTTAAATCACCATATAAAATCTCTTCTTCAGTTCTGTTATCCTCTAAGAAATCTGTAACAAAAGAGAAATCTAGCCATCCAAACCAACCATTTGTAAATAGATTTGCTTCAATATTTTCAATTCTTGTATAAAATGGCATTTGTGATTTAGATGAGATATTACTAATTTTTTGTTTATTTAAAATAGTAAATGTTCTTGTATCTATTGTATAAACATCAGATTTTATAACAATAAAAATTGTTCCTAAGTTTTGTGATCTTGCAAACTCTTGAATTATTTTTTTACTTGGAAGTGGTTGATATTCACTTTTTAAATAAGCACCAAAGATATCTGAGTGCATAAAATTGTTTTCAACAAATTTTGCTCTAACTTGTCTAAAACTCTCAATATTTGGAGTAATTAATAAAGATTGGTCATACATATAATTTAGTATAAATCTATCTTCACTACTAACTTTTCTATTTGATGTTGGAATTGCATTTTGTTTTAAATCAAAAAATGGGATAAATTTAATTACTGAACTATTATTGTTTGAGCTCTCTACATATGCATTTGTTACAATAATTGAATTTCCATTTTCATATCTATGTTGAATAATTCCACTTTGACCAACTTTCAAATTACCAATATTTATTAAAGCTGTTGAATCAGTAATATTAGAAAGAGCTGAAACTTGAACTTGAATATCTAAACTTTTAGAGATATCATTTTTACTTGTTAACTCATTTGCTATTTTAGTAGGGTCTATGTCTGTTAAAATATAGTTGTAATCTAAACCTTTTGTAGCGGCTTTAATTTCAATATCTTTTATATACCAACCATCTCTTTGCATCTGTTTTAATGATTTTTCACCATTACATAAACCACCATCTAATTTTACAGTTTCAATTTTTGATGGCTCTTCCCAACTTTTTTTATAACAAATTGTATTTTCTGCATTTAAACTGTTTGCAAGAAAAAGTGTTGCACAAAGTATTAATAGTCTATTTTTTATCATTTATGTTCCTTATTTAGCTTGTAACTCTTTTAGTTTCTCTTTTACTTCATCTATATGTAAAACTTCTACAGTTTCACCTTTTACTTTTCTTTTTTTTCTAACACTTACTTTTTCCCAAACTGCTGCAATTTCACCTGCTGGGTTAATAATAAATGTAGTTCTAACTACTCCCATAGACTCTCTACCCATGAATTTTTTAAGTTGCCAAACACCATAATCTTGACACATTTTCTTTTCAGTATCTGCAAGTAGTGTTATAGCTAAATTCTGTTTTTCTATAAAGTTTCTATGTTTTGCTGTTGTATCAGGACTAACACCTAATATTGTAGCATCTAAATCATCAAACTCAGGAAGTGCTTGGGTAAAATCACAAGCTTGTGTTGTACAACCTGGTGTATTATCTCTTGGATAGAAATATAATACAATCCAATTACCTTTTATATCTCTTAAACATATTTCAACATCATCTTGGTTTGGTGCACAAAAATCTGGAGCAATTGAACCTATTTCTAACATATAATATTCCTTTTTAATCTTTAATTGCTATAAATGTTGCAAAATTTACCCATTTGAAAAGTGTTTCACAATGGCTAAAACCAGCATCTTTTATCATTTTTTTATTCTCTTCTTCTGTGTATGGTATTAAAACATTCTCTAAAGCTTCTCTTTTTTGTGAAATTTCAAATTCACTATAACCTTGAGTTTTTTTAAAATCATAATACTCATCAATACACTGTTTATTTAAAACTTTATTTGATGAAATTACTTTTTCACTAAATATAAAAACACCTTTGTTTTCTAATGAATCAAAAATCTTTTTTATTAGTTTTTCCCTTTGTAAAGGTCTTATGAATTGAAGCGTATAATTAGATATTATTAGATTTGCATTTGATAAATCCACATCATGAATATCTCCATATATTAAATCAATATCAACACCAAAGGCTTTAGCTTTTTTAGAAGCTCTATTTAACATGGCTTGGGAGTTATCAATACCAATTAAATTCAGTTTGTTATTACAATGTTTACTTAGTTCTATCAAAGTTGATGCAGTTGAACATCCTAAATCATATACTTTGTAATCATCTTCCAAAAAATTAAGTGCAAAATTTATTGTTAATCTTTGCATCTCTTTATAGTATGGAACACTACGATTTAGCATATCATCAAATACTGATGCAACCTCTTCATCGAATTCAAATTGTTTTTTTATTGATTTATTAAATACTTTATCTACCATTTAGATATTTTATCGAAATGATTATTAATAATCATTTATCAATAGCCTTTATTATATTTTTTAATTCATCATCAAATGCAAAACAACTATTTTCATCACAGGCTAAAAACTGATTTGTATCTTCTTGTTTTTTTAGAAAGTAGGGGTATTTAACTGTTTCAATCTCTTTAACTCTTGATAATAGGGCTTTTTTATTTGACTTTAATATTATATCTCCTCTGGTTTTTCTTATAAATGCATTGATTGATGAGGGTGAATTAAAGATTTTTTTTGAAAAAAAGTTATAGTGATATTCTAATAAATTTTTTGTATTTTGAAGTAGTTCTAAATCATAAGTTAAATTAGCAATTGTAAGATTATTGTGAAAATATTTTGATATTGCACTTTGATAATATCTATCCTCATAATCAGCTTTATATAGTTTTTCTTCATCTAAAAATATACTATTATCTTGTTTGAATTTTTTTGAAGTTTGATGATTTAGTTTAATTGCTAAATCTAAATATTTTTTTTCAAAGCTTCTTTGATAGGCTGTTAAAAGTAACTCAACTACTGATGTATAATCTTCTAAAAGTCCTACTTTTAGAGGTGTTTGTTCTCTTAGTTTTTGATGGTAAAGTATATCATTTAAATATAGATTTTTTATAAGAGCATTTGTTGATTTTATTGCATCATCTAAATAACTCTCATCTATTTTTGAGTATAAAAAAAGTGAATTAATAAAAATAGCATTCCATGATGTTATAATTTTTTCATCAATAAATGGTTTCTCTTTTTTTGCTTGAATATCTTTTAATATATCCATTGCCTTTTCTATATTTTTTGGTTTTTTTATATCACTATTTATATGTAAAATATTTAAATCATCTTTAAAGTTACCAAACTCTTCAAAACTTAAATACTCTAAAATCTCTTCATGATTTTCTATGTTATTTGCAATTAATCTATTTTTTACTTCATCATATGTAAAAAGAAAGTAAAAACCCTCTTCTTTATTTTTTTGCTTATTTAAAGAGTCTGCATCACTTGCACTAAAATATAAAAACTCATTATTTCTAAAAAAGTGATTTGTCTCTTTTATTGTCTGCTCTATTATGTTTTTGTATTTTATATTTTTACTTATTTTGTAGGCTTTATATAAAACTTCTATCATTTCAGCTTGTGTATAAAGCATCTTTTCAAAATGTGGTTCATTCCAATTTGCTAAGCTTGAATATCTGAAAAAAGCTCCATTTATTTGGTCATAACTTGCACTATTTATTAATGCATCTATTGAGTTAATTGCTAAATTTAAAGAGTCTTGATTTTTTGTTAGATTAAAAATATCTAAAAGAAGTTCAAGATTTTTTGCGAGAGGAAATTTTGGAGATTTATCAAAGCCTTTATAAACATTGTCATATCTTTTTTTCATAATTGTTAAATATTCATCAATAATTAAATCTCTGTTTATCTCTTTATTTTCAGTTTTAATACTTAACTTTTTTTGATTCTCTTTTATAATCTCTTTTAAACTACTATTCTCATTTTTAAATATATTTATATATTTTGGAATTAATTGATTCATTCCCTCATAGCCATACTTGCTATCTTTTGGAATATATGTTGTTATATATAAAATCTCTTTATTTGCTGTCATAATAACAGAAAGAGGCCAACCTTTTCTTCTATTATTTATTTTTTCATGATTATTTTGATAAAAGTTATCCAAGTGAGGTGATTCTTCTTTATCTACTTTTATACTAATATAATCTTTATTTAAAAGTTTTGCTATTTTTTCATCTTTGAAACTCTCTTTTTGCATAACATGACACCAATGACAGGTGCTATATCCTATTGACAAAAAAATAAGTTTATTCTCATGTTTTGCTTTTTCTAAGTTTTTTTTATTCCATGGAAGCCAATTAATTGGGTCACTTGCGTGTTGTTTTAAGTATGGTGACTCTTCATTTTGAAGTTGATTATTTGCATAAATATTTATACAAAATATAATAATAAATATAAAATTTTTCATTTGATAAGTTTATCATAAATTGAAAAAAGTTTCACACTCCTTTATATCTTTCATTATTTGATTTTTAAGCTCTTCAAAAGAGGCAAATTTTTCATTTTCTCTAGTTTTTTTGTAAAATTTAATAGAGATGTTTTTTGATTTTACACTTATATCTTTGTTTAAAATATGAGTTTCAACTGCATATTTTCCATCTGTAGTGACTCTGTGTCCTAAAAAAGTGATTGAGGGATAACTTATATTATCAACTATAGTTTTAGTAATATAAACTCCCTCATTTGGTAAAAGATAATCAGAAACATCAATATTAATAGTTGGTACAAACTCTTTTTTACCAAGTCCTTGACCTTTTATTTGAATTCCCTCAATTTGGTATTTTCTTCCTAAAAGTGTATTTGCTGTTAGAAAATCACCTTTTTTTATATACTCTCTTATAACCCTTGAGTGAACAGGAATATTGTTTATACTAATTTCATTTATTACAACAACTTCGCCATTGAAAACAGATTTTAATTCATTTATACAATAAGCTCTATTTTTCCCAAAACAAAAATCAAAACCAACTACTATTTTTCGTAAATTAGGAAACTCTTTTTTTAATAAAGCAATAAACTCTTTTCCCTCTAAAGCTTTGATTTCATCTAATTTATAATAAAAAATTGGGAAAGTTGTATATTTTTCTCTTACATTTTTTGGGGTTAGGTTTGCAAATCCTGATTCTATAGATATAATTGCACCATGTTTTGAAAGATTTGAAAAAAGAGTTTGATGGGCCATATGCATACCATCAAATCCTCCTATTGCTATAGATGTAATATCTTGTTTATTATTATTCATTTTTAACCTATATCATTTTTTCAAAGTAAAATAACTCTTCGAGGTTTCCATCTTTTCCCTCAAGTTTACTATATGAGCTATTTACTAATTTCCAGTTTAAAAGTGTTGTTGCATCAAGAAATTTAACTCTTGCTTGTTCAATTGTATTTTTATCTTTTACAACACCTTTTTTATCTCTTTTTACATTTGTTCCAACTTCAAATTGTGGCTTAAACAGTATTATTATATTTTTTTGTGCTAATCTATTTATATCATTTAAAATATTATGAATACTTATAAATGAAACATCACATGTAACTATATCAAAATCTTTTTTACTTTGAAAATCTCTTATATCTGTATTTTCAAAAAACTCTATATTTTGATTGTTTTTTATTTTTTCATGTAGTTGATTTGAACCTACATCTACACAAGTTACACTTTTAACACTATTTTCAAGTAAAATTTGAGTAAAGCCACCTGTACTAGAACCAATATCAAGTGCCTTTGAGTTTTCTAGTTTTAAATTTATTTCATCTAAAAAATATTTTAGTTTATAAGCTGCTCTTGATACATAAAAGCACTCTTCTAAAATCTCAATATTGTGATTTTCTTCTACTTTAAAAGATGGTTTTGTTATAATTGCACCATCTATTTTTATCTTGTTTGCTTTTATAAGCTCATGGGCTTTGTTTCTACTTTGTATATCAAAAGCTTTTGTTAAAAATAAATCTAATCTCATAGGTGGAATTATAGTTGAAATATGTTCAAAAAGAGTTTAGTTCAGTTTTTGAGGAGAAGAAATCAAAATTTATAGCTCATTTAGCTCCATATGATAAGTTTGATGAAGTTATGGCTAGGCTAAAATCTGAACATGTAAAGGCTAGACATTTTGTATATGCCTATAGATATTTAAATGAGTTTGAACAAATTGTAGAGAATTCAAGTGATGATGGTGAACCAAAAGGTACTAGTGGTAAACCATGTTTAAATGTTCTTTCTGGAAATGAATTAATTAATAGTTTTGTAATAGTTGTACGCTATTTTGGTGGAGTTAAGCTAGGAACTGGAGGATTGGTTAGAGCTTATAGTGATGCTGTAAATTTAGTAATAAGCGATGCAAAATTAGAAAACTATAGAAAACTTGAACTTAAATATTGTGAGTGCGATTATAGTGATTTATCAAAAATTGAGTATCTTATCTCAAATCTTAATATAGATATAAAATCAAAAGATTTCTCTTCAAATGTAGTTTTATGTTTGGAGTCTACAAGTGAAGAGTTTGAAAGACTTTCAAAACAATTACCTCTAAATATTAAAATTTATAATTAAATCTATTATTAAATAAGCTAATCTAAATAAAATAGTAGTATTATAATTTTATAAATTATTTACTTGGGGTTTGTTATGAAACTTTTCTTTTTACATTTACTTTTTCCTCTTTTTTTGTTTGCTAGTGAAACTATAAATATAAATTTTAAAGATTTGAAAATAGAGGAGCTTATTAAAATAAGTTCTAAATATTTGAATAAAAATATTTTCTATTCGGATGATTTGAATATCAAAGTTGGTTTTGCTTCAAGTTAAGCAATTTTAAAATCTGATTTATTTGCTATTTTAAAAAGCTCTTTAAATGATAATGGTTTTATGATAAATGAAGAGAATGGTATTTATAAAATTATTAAAATTGATAATTATTATGAAGATAGGGATTTAGAGTATATAAAAATAAAAAATTTGGATGTATTAAATTTAATCAACTTATTAAATAAAATTATTGATAATAAGGAGTTTTTTACCAAAAATTTAAAACCTATGATTAGTTATGAAAAAGAGAGTAACTCTTTGTTAATAGCTGGAGCAAAAACTGATATAAAGATTTTAAAAGAGTTTATAAAAAAGATTGATGTGGTAAAAAATCAAATTTATGTAAAAGCTAAGATTATAGAAATAAGTGAAACTAAAACAAATCAAATAGGTATTGAGTATGGATTAGCAGGTTTTAACAAATATAGTTCTAGCACACTTAGTAGTTTTTCAAGCTCATTAAATAGTTTAAGCAATAATGCTATTAGTTTAAGTGAGTTTTCAAGCTATGGTTTTGATATTGCATCTTTATCAAAAGCTATAAGTTTGGGTGCTACTATAAATTTTTTAAAGCAAAATGAGGCTGTGGATGTTATTTCAGAGCCTTCAATTTTATGTGTAAATAATAAAAGTTCATCAATATATGTAGGTGAAACAAAATCCTTTAAAACAGGTCAAACTACAAATGAAACAGGAACTAGTGAATCCTTTAAAAGAGAAGATATAGGACTTAAACTAACAGTAAAACCTAGAATTTCTGATAATAAAGTAATATTAGATATTAACACTATTCTTGAAGATGCAAAAGAGTCAGTAAGTACAGAAAACCTTGATACTTCAAAAAAAGAGGTTAACACAACAGTAATACTCAACAATGGAGAGAGTGTAATTATAGGTGGATTAATTAAAAGCAAGAACTTTCAAGTTGACTCAAAAATTCCAATTTTGGGTGAAATTCCAATATTGGGAACCCTTTTTAAAAATGAGCAGTTTATAAATGATAAAATAAATTTAATAGTTGTAATTACACCTTTTATTATCTTAAAAGATTCAAGCTTAACGACAATAAAAGAGAAAGTAGATAAGTTAAGTAGTTTAGAAAATATCTATATGAATAGAATAGTTAAACAATTAGAAATGAAAAAAGATGATAAAAAAGCGCAAAAGAAATTAAAGCATAATCAAATAATGAAAGAGTATTTTCAACAAAACTATTAATTATGTTTTTTTCTTTTTGTTCTTGTTTTAGATACTCTTGTTGCATTTATTTTATAAGAAAATTCTAAATATTTTTTAATCATAAATTCAGATAAATCATACATTTCATCTAGGTTTGTTTTGATTTTCCAAGAATTAATATTATCACTTTCTGAGATTAGTTTTTTGATTTTTATATTGTTTTTATTGTAGATATTTAATACTTTTTCAATTTGTAAATTATCTATAAAATGGTGATTTGGAAATGATTTTTCATGCTCTTTTTTAAAATTATAAATTAAACTAAAAGCTAATAACTCAGGAATCCAATGAGTTCCAGCTTGGATTTTTGTTGCAAATATTGTGGTTAGATATTTATAATAAGCTCTCATTGGTTCTAAGTTTTTAGCAAGTTTTGTGAATACTTGAGATTGGTTTTGATTTTTGAAAAGATATAACATAGTATCACTTACTATAATATTATTTTCAAGATACTCTTTTAACTCTTTTACACTTTTTGAAATATACTTAATCTCATTTTCATTGATATCTAAGTTCTGTTTTTTTGATATCTCTTTTGTATCAATTTGTTCATAATCACATAATAAATTATGGACAATTAAAAGTAGGGTATCAACTTTTAATTTTTTTAAATTAAATGAGCTGCAGTGATTAAATGCTAAATTTAACTGTATATTTTTATCCATAAATATCCTAAATTAAAATTTTTGTTATTTTAGAGAAATAAATCTTTTTCTTCTTCTTTTTTTGTGCTAAAATATTAGTTCATTTGTGCTAATTTTATAGTTTAAAAATGCTATAATATCTTATGAAAAGAGAAACATTACAAAAAAGAACAAAAATAGCCAATGATATTATGTATTATATTTATACTCATATTGACACAAATATAGATATTGAAGAGTTGAGTATTGATTTAAAAGTTAGTAAATTTCATATGCATCGGATTTTTAAAGAGGCATTTGGAAAAAATATTTATGAGAGCATAAAATCTATAAGATTGCAAAAGGCTTCAAACCTTTTATTAACAAACAAATACTCAACCATATCATCAATAGCAAACCTATGCGGATACTCCTCTCAATCCTCTTTTATAAAAACTTTTAAAGAGAGATTTGAAATGACTCCAAAGGCTTGGAGAAGTGGTGGTTATAAAAACTACTCAAATAAAATCTTACAACAATCCCAAAAAGCTATGGAATCAACAGCTAATTTTACAAATATGAGTCCTGAGATTGTAAAAATGCCATATTTTGAGAGTTTTTATATTAGAAACAGTGGTTACAATGCAAAAATAAAAGAGGCATGGCAAAAGCTACAGACTTGGGTTTTATCCCATGATATAAAAGAGTATAAAGAGATTGCTTTGTTCCATGATAATCCAACAATTACACCTTTAAATGAGTGTCAATATATTGCTTGTATAGTAAGTGATGATAAGAGTATTATAAGCGATAGATTACCAAATTTTAAAATTTCAGAGGGTGTTTATGCAAAATTTGATTTAAAAGGTAGACAGGGTGATATTTTGAAATTTATACACTGGGTTTATCATGAATGGCTTCCAAAAAGTGAGTTTGAAACAACAACAAAACCCTCATATGTAATTTATAGAAAAAACAACTTTTTGGATAAAGATAATGAGTTTGATTTAAGTTTTTATGTATCTATTAACTATTAGTTATTTATTAATATATTTATCAATAAGTAAGTCATAAATAAGTAAATCTTTTAATAGTTTACTTGGATTTTTACTATTTATGATTTTATTACAGTCACTACAAACAACTGTTAAATTTTCAAAATGATAAGTTCCACCATTTTCAATTGCTTTGATTAAAAGAAGCATTGAAGAGTTTGCTTTTATTGATTTTCCACATCTTTTGCATTTATGATTTTCCCTTGAAAGAGATAACTCTTTTCTTTTTGATAAATCTTTAGGAATTGAGTTTTTTTTAGGAATTGAATCTAACTCATAACTTCCCCATAATAACTCTTTTTTTATATTTATTTGTGTTTTTTTTACAAATTTAAATTCAACATATTGATTTAAAATATTCTCAATAATCAAAACTTTTTGTACATCGGGAGCTAAAGATTTATCACTTAAATCTATTTTTGAGAAATCAAATTTTATTTTTGGAAAAGTTATTTGAGTATAGTTTTCTAAATCTTTTAAAAAGTGAAGTAAATCATCTTTATTATATAAAAATTTAAAAACCTTTTTTCTATAGATATAAAGAGGAATAAAAGAGAGTATTATGATTGATGATATAAAAATATAATCAAGTCCAAGAATCATAATACCACTTTATTTAGATAATTTCAGGATTAACAGAGTGCGCTTTTAGAGTTGCTTGTACACTCTCATGCTCACCAATTGCTAATTTTTCAAGCTCATTTTTGTGAATTACAGGAATTGGAATCTCTCTTCCTGCAACTTTTTCTAACTCTTTTCTATTTGTATCAAATAAGAAAAAGTCTTGTTCATTATCAACTATTAATAAATCAGCACCACTATCAAATGCATCAAGCATAATTTTAGAGGCTATTTTATTTGTGAAATTTGGATTTTGACTAAATGTATTTTTTGCAATATCTTCATTTAATGTTTGAAGATTAAGTATAGTTGCTTTTAAATTTCCAAGTAAATTTAAAGTTTCATCACAAGCTTTTGAGCCTTTATAATAAGCTAAATTAAACTCTTTAAAGTCATGTTTTATTTCATTTGAGTTTTTGAACTCACCAAAATTTAATGTTTTTGAAGCTTTAAACTCTTTTGAAATATTCAATTTATTTTTTAGACTTAGAATTTTATCTTCAATAGTTTTATCAAAATTAAAAACTCTATTTGTTAAATCTGTATGATAAATAATTCCATAATCACACTCTTTTAGTATTTGTAATATTTCACTCTCTTTATTTGGATGTTTTTCTATTAAATCATATGCAAGAAGTAAAATCGCATCACCTATATACTCATACTCAAAATTTATTGTATTTGAGGCATAAAAGTATGGCTTATATGAGTTATAGAGTTTTGTAAACTCTATATCAAGAGTTAAAAATGGTTTTAAAATTGAAAGTTTTTCATTAAAGTCATCTTCATTGATTAATAAATCACTACAAGCTCTTCTTATACTTAGAGGCTCAATTTTTAAATCACTTCCTAAACTCTTTTTTAAATCTTTTACTTTTGTCATAACACTTGTATAAATTTCATTTACTAC
>CBFIGT010000065.1:0-12709 GCA_965662175.1 Arcobacter sp.
AGTTTTGGTGTTTCTTTGTATTTTTTATCCCATTTTATTTTGTCGTTTAGTGCCATTTTTTTCTCTTTAAATTTTTTTTTAATTATAGCAATAATTTATTATTTTTTTAATATTATACTGTTTTAGGAGTTTTTATTTGAAAAAGTATTTAAAATTTTTCTTATTTATTTTATTATTTTCTAATATATCCTTTGCTTACACACTAATTGGAAAGAGTGATTATTTGGATTTACCAACACTAAACTTAAAAAATATAAAAGCAAAAATAGATACAGGGGCAAAAACCTCCTCTTTACATGCAAAAAATATAGTTTTAAAAGATAAAAAAAATGTTGAGTTTGAACTATTTTTTAAAAAATATAAATTACCAATCTCAAGAGTTGCTATCATAAAAAGTTCAAATGGAATAAGTCAAAAAAGATATGTAATAAAGACAAAAGTTTGGATATTTGACAAAATAGAAGAGATTGAGTTTACATTGACAAATAGAGAGAGTATGCGTTTTCCTATATTATTAGGAAGAAACTTTTTAAAAAATAACTATTTAGTAGATATAAATAAAGAAAATTTATCTTTTAACTCAAAAAAATAGTATTAAAAAGGCTATAATGTAGCTAATAAAAAAAGGAAAAAGATGTTTGATAAAAACGAAAAGGGTTTGATTTTTATAATTAGATATGCACCTTTGATGTTAATTGTTTTAATCTCTTTTCTTGTAACTGTTGCTATCGAACACTCTAATAATTTACAGTTTGAGGAAGAAAAAAATAGATTAACTAATTTTTATACTAGTTTTAATAAACAAGAGCTTAAAGAGGAAATTTATAGAGCTTATAATTATATATTAAAAGAAGATGAAAATAGTAAAGAGAATTTAAAAATCTTTTTAAAAGAAAAAGTTTATCAAGCCCACTCAATAGCTAGTAGAATTTATGAAGATAATAAAGATGTAAAATCAAAAGATGAGATATTAAAATTAATCAAATCTGCTTTAGGAAGTATTATTTACAACAATGGTAGGGGATATTATTTTATAAATAATATTGAGGGAGTTAATATACTTCAACCACTTAATAGAAAAATAGAAGATACTAATATTTTAGAGTTAGAGGATGTTAATGGATATAAATTTATAAAAACTATTGTTCAATCTATAAAAGATAAAACTGAAAAGTTTGATACATACTATTGGTATAAAAATGATAAAGATAAAACACCCTATGAAAAAATTAGTTTTTATAAGTTTTTTGAGCCTTTAAATATCTCTATTGGAACAGGTGAATATGTTGTTGATTTTGAAGAGGAGATTAAACATAAAGTAATAAACAATATACAAAATATTGAGCTAGATGATGGTGGATATATTTTTCTTTTTGATTTTAGTGGAACAATCCTTGCCCATAAAAACAGAGATAATATTGGTAAAAACTTTATAAATATAGAAGATACTGATGGGAAAAAAATAGTTCAAGAGTTTATTAAAATTGCTAAAAATAAAGAGGGTTTTATCTCTTATTATAATACAACATTAAATGTTGATGCTTATAAAAAGACCTCTTTTATAAAAGGCTATGAAAAGTGGAATTGGCTTATAGGTTTTGGATATAGTGATGAAGAGTTATTAGAAATCATTTCTGATGTAAAAAAAGAGCTTATCAAAAAAAATAAAGAGAGTTATGACCAAATCATAATAATAAGTTTTTTTGTTACACTTTTTTTACTATTACTTTCACTTCTAATAAGTGTATATTTAGAGAATATATTTAAAAAATATAGAAGTAAAATCAAAGAAGAAGAGAAAAACTTTAGAAATCTTTTTGAATATAGTAATATTGGTTTAGCAATTGCTGATAAACAAGGAAAACTTTTAGAGATAAACAGTAAATTTACTGAAATATTAGCTTATAAAGAAGAGGAGTTAAAACAGAAATATATAGGAGAAATTTCAAAGGATTTAGTATATGATATTGAATCTAATTTCACAATAGAGACTGTATTTATTAAATCAAATGGAGAGAATATAGATATTTTATTAACAGCAAATGTATTAAAAGTTGATAATTATATTAAAAATATTCTTTTTTCTATTATAGATATAACTGAAATAAATGATAAAAATAGACTTTTAGCTCAACAATCAAAAATGGCTTCTATGGGTGAAATGCTTGCAAATATTGCTCACCAATGGAGACAACCTTTAAGCTCCATAAGTACTATTTCAAGTGGAATGAAACTAGAAAAAGAGTATGGAATTTTAGATAATGATAAACTAAATAATAATTTAGATTTAATTACAGAATCCACAAAATATCTATCTGAAACAATAAATGACTTTATGAACTTTTTTAAGCCTCAAGAGAGTGTTAAGAAGTTTCATATTAAAAAACTTATTGAAAAGAGTTTACGATTAGTTTCAAATAATAATTTAGATATTAAATTTATAAAAGATATTGAAGATATTGAAATAGAGTCTTTTGAAAATGATTTAATTCAAATATTAATAAATATAATTAATAATGCAGTTGATGCTCTAAAAGAGATAAAATCTGAAAAATATATTTTTATTAGTACATCTTTATCAAAAGATAATATGTTAGAGATTACCATTAAAGATAATGGTGGTGGAATTGATGATTTACTTATTGATAAAATATTTGAGCCTTATTTTACAACAAAACACAAACAAAATGGTACAGGAATAGGTTTATATATGGTTACTCAAATAATACAAAAACATGCAAAAGGCAATATAAGTGTTGAAAATATAAATTATGAATATAATGAAAATAGCTATAAAGGAGCATGTTTTAAAATTATATTACCTCTCGTAAATAAAGGTTAATTTTTTAGTAGTTTAAAATAAGCCTCCCTTGAAATCTCTTTTGCACCTAAACTTGCTAAGTGTTCATTATAAACTTGGCAATCAATAAGTTTAATTCCATTTTGTTTTGCTTGTTGACAAAGGTGATAAAAGGCAACTTTTGAAGCATCTTTTTCATAAGAAAACATACTCTCCCCACAAAAAACATCACCTATTAAAACTCCATATAAACCACCAACAAGCTTATCCTCTAAGTAACACTCAATAGAAAAAGCATACTCCAAATAGTGTAAATTTATATAAGCTTGAACAAACTCATCACTAATCCAAGTACTATCTTCATGTTTTCTTTTTATATTTGCACATGATTTAATAACATTTTCAAAGTTTTCATTTGATTTAATAACAAAGCCTTTGTTATTTATCACTCTTTTAAGACTCTTTGTTAATCTAAAATCATCAGGGTATAAAACCATTCTTTTTCTTGGACTATACCAATGTATATAGTTTAACTCATCTATAAACCAAGGAAACACTCCATTTTCATAGGCATTTATTAATCTTTGGGGATGAAAATCACCACCTATGGCAACTAAATCATCATTCATCATCTCTTTGCTTGGAAAATCAAAGTTATTTTCATCTAAAAGGTATATTTTGAGGTTTTTATCTAATATTTTCATATTTTAAAATCATATCGATTTTTTGTTAAAGAAACTTAGAAAATTTGTAAAATTTGGCTACAATTCCATAAAAAAGGAAAATAGTGAAAAAAACTTTTAAAATACAAGTTGAAAATAAAAATCCAGATAGAGTTGTAGAATCAATTAAAAATGAAGTAAGAAAATATATAAAAAGAGAACAAAGAAAAGCTTTACCAAAAGATACAGATTTTTGGTTTTTTGATTGTAAATTTGGTAAAAACAAAGATGAAGCTTTAGAAATTCCTTTTTCTGCTATTACAAAATCAATAGATACAGCTGCTAGTGAAAATTATGAAGAGTTCTATTTAGAAATTATTGCACGAGCTGAAGTAAAAAAAGAAAAAGAGAGTGAAGAAGAGAGTGAAACTATTGAAGAGGAGATTTAATCATCCTCTTTTTAAAACTATTTCTCCTACATTTCTAGAAATAGTATTTGCTACTACATTACACTTTACTTTAAATAAAAAGAATATTTTTTTATCATTATAAGACTCTAAACACTCAAAATTTCCCATACCTTTTGATAAAATCAAAGGAGTTTTTTCAAATAACTCCATAAACTCAAGGGAAGCTCTACTTTTTTCTAAGCCAGGGGTATCAACACCTGTACTAATAACTTCACAATATTTATCAATTCCGCTTTCTAAAGCCTCTTTTGTAGTAATATCATTTATTATTGCTTTTCCTCTTGTTGCATAATAGATTTTTACTTCTGGATATAGATTATGTATAGTTTTGATTAAAATTTTATCAAAAACATTTTCACCTGCATTATCCGCTAAAACAATAAGTGAATGGGTTTTTTCAAGCTCACTTTTAAAATCATCATAGTGATTTATAGCAAAATTAGTTTCAAAAATAGTGTTTATTTCTTTATCTAAACAAAACTCTTTTGTTGTGGCAAAATCTATTACATTTCCAGCAACAGCTGTTTTTATAGCTGTAAAAAGCTTCTCTTTTGAGTTAAATATTTTTTCTTCCACAAAGGGCAAATAGCTTGTTGCTTTTTTTATGGATTCTTGTTTTAACTTTTCTAAGGGGTCTTTTAGTTTTGTTTTTAAAGCTAAAAACTCATAAACATCTTTTGCCACATGGGGAGGTGTTTTTTCAAAATCAAAATTTAAGGCTTTTGCTTTAGTCTCTTCATTAATAGTAGATGCTAATTTATCATCTAACTCAAGTAATTTAGTAGCTTTTTCAATTTGCCCAACAATACATTCAACGCACTCTTTTGTTATATTCATTAGAACTCTTTAACTTTTTGTAATTATATGTTATATTTCTTTAGATTTTATAAATATAAAATCTATTATAAGTTATTTTTCGTTATTATCTTTAATCGAAGTATAGGATTATTATGAAGAAACTATTTTATCTTTTTCTGTTATTTTTTATTACTCTAAATGCTCAAACTATAATAAATATTTTAAATGAACCCATTCAAGCTATCCAAAAAAAAACTATTGAAGATGAAAATAAAGTAAATCTAGGAAAAAAACTTTTTTTTGATAAAAGATTATCAAGGGATAATACTATTTCATGTCTAAGTTGCCATAATGTGGATTTTGGTGGAGTTGATAATTTAGAAAAATCTTTTGGAGTTGAAAATCGTATTGGAAATATTAATACACCTACTGTGCTAAATAGTTCACTAAACTTTGTTCAATTTTGGGATGGTAGAGCAAAGAGTTTAAAAGAGCAAATTGATTTTCCAATTCATGAGCCTGTTGAGATGGATACAAACTGGGATGACATAATAAATAAAATAAACAAAATTCCCTCATATCAAAGACTTTTTGCTTTAGTTTATGATAATAATTTTACAAAAGAGAATATAAAAGATGCTATAGTTGCATATGAAGAGTCTTTAGTTATGCCAAGTAGATTTGATAAGTTTTTATTGGGTGACCAAAATGCCATAAGTGATGAAGAGTTCAAAGGTTATGAACTTTTTAAAAGTTATGGTTGTATTTCATGTCACCAAGGACAAAATGTAGGTGGAAATTTTTATGAAAAATTAGGTGTTTTTAAACCTTATCCACATATTGATGATAAAAACTATTATGGAAGATATAATCAAACAGGCATAGAAGAGGATAAATTTGAGTTTAAAGTTCCAAGTTTAAGAAATATTGTTCTTACATACCCTTACTTACATGATGGTTCTATAAGTGATTTAGATGAAGTTATAGTTATAATGGCTGAATATCAACTAGGTAGAGAGATTCCATATGCTGATGTAGAGAGTATAAAAGCTTTTCTTAAATCATTAACATCAGAAGAAATAGAGATAAGATATGACAAAAAAGAGTTTTAGAATTAGTGAATACAAATCTCTTTTTGGGATTTTATTCACAGGTATTTTAATAATTATATTCTACAATAAAAGTATGCTTGATAAAGAGAGATACTACCAAACAATCAATGAACTAAATAAATTAAAAGAGATAAACAGTACACTTAATGGAAATCTATTTTTAACCCAATTTAATAGAATCAAACACTATGACTTAATAAGAAAAAATATTCAAGACTTAAATAAAAGAAGTGAAAAATTAAAAGAGTTAAGTGGTGAAATTAATTATTCAGCTTTTAAATACAATCTAAATAAATATCTAAGTAACTTAGAGGAAAAAGAGAACTCTTTAAATAATTTTATTTCTCATTTTGCAGTGTATAAAAATTTTATAGCCTATTATCCAAAACTATCAGATGATTTATCAAATAAATTTAAAGAAAAGAACAATGAGTTAGCCACTGATTTATTAAGGCTACAAAATGCTATTTTAATCTATAACTACGATGATAAATTAAATTTTGTAAAAGTATTAGAAAAAATCTCAAAAGTAAGTGATAGCTTGGGAACTGAAGATAAAAAGGAGCTACTTTATTTAATAAACTATACAAATAAACTACTTGAAAATAAAACTATGATTGAAAACTATGTGAAGAGTTTTTTATTAATTGATTTAGCTGAAGATATTAATTTACTTATATCAAATTATGATTTTTATCAAAACTCTTTGGATATGGAGAGTAAAAAATATAACTATTTGATGATGATTTTAGTATGCTCTTTATTTTTATGGACTATTTACTTTTTTATAAATTTAAATAGAGCAAATCGTAAAACTAAAGATGCTATGAATGAGCTAAATTTTCAAAAATCTGCCCTTGATGAGCATGCTATTGTATCTATTACAGATGCAAAAGGTAATATTACTTATGTAAATGATAAGTTTTGCAAGATAAGTGGATATGAAGAGAAAGAGTTAATTGGAAAAAATCATAGAGTTTTAAAATCAGATGAGCATGATAAGGATTTTTTCAAAACATTATGGTTTGTAATTACAAGTGGAAAAACCTGGAGAGGTGAGGTTAAAAATAGAAAAAAAGATGGAAGTTTTTACTGGGTTAGTGCAACAGTTGTTCCATTTTTGGACGAGTTTGGAAAGCCTTTTCAATATATCTCTATTAGAACAGATATTACAAAAAGAAAAATTATTGAAGAAGATTTAATTGAAGCTAAAATAAAAGCTGATGAATCAAACCAAGTAAAAGGGCAATTTTTAGCAAATATGAGTCATGAACTAAGAACACCATTAAATGGTGTAATTGGTATGGCTCATATTGCCTTAGAGAATGAAAAAGATAAAAAACAAAAAGTCTATTTAGAAAAAATAAATGTATCAGCAAATATTTTATTAAAAATTATTAATGATTTACTTGATTACTCAAAAATAGAAGCTGGAAAACTACCTATTGAAAATATTGAGTTTAGTATAGATGCTTTACTTCAAAGTGTTGCTGATTTAGTGAGTGTAAAAGCCTATGAAAAAGATTTAGAGTTATATTTCAATAGGGATATGAGAATTCCTAAAACATTAATCGGTGATTCATTAAGAATTAGTCAAGTTTTAGTAAATATTATTGGAAACTCTATTAAATTTACAGAAAGTGGAGAAGTTTCTCTTGATATTAAATTTTATAATTCTAAAGATAACTTAATCTATTTACAGTTTATTATAAAAGATAGTGGAATTGGAATGGATGAAAAAACATTAAAAAATGTTTTTAACTCTTTTACTCAAGCTGATGCTTCAACTTCAAGAAAATATGGTGGAACAGGACTTGGTTTAACTATTACTAAAAATTTAGTTGAGCTTATGGGTGGAACTATTGAGGTTGAGAGTGAACTTGGATTTGGTACAAGTTTTATAGTTAGTTTACCATTTGATTATAAAGAAAATGAGCAAAATATTGATTATAATCTTACAAAAAATGTTTATGTAAAACTTTATAAACTCTCTACTCCTATTTTAGATAGTTTAAAAAAGATATTAAGCTCTTTAAAAATAGATTATGAAGAGATTGAGTATTTGGATTTTCCTAGAAATAGTGAAAATAAATATATTGTAATAAGTGAAGAAGAAGAGAGTTTTGAAACTGATGATTCTATTTCTATTTTATATTTAAATAATCCAAATAAATCGATAAATACACCTAGAAATAATACAAAAATAATTACTAAGCCTATTAATCCATCAATAATTTATGACTCTATTTTAGAGTTTTTAAATCTTGATGAAGAGAGTTTTTCAACTTTTATTAAACAAAAAAGTAAAAGATGTCAAAATGTTGAGGTTCTTTTGGTTGAAGATAATGAAATAAATCAATTAGTTGCAACAACATTTTTAGAGTCTTTTGGTTGCAAAGTTACCTTAGCAAACAATGGTTTAGAGGCAATTGAGTTAATCAAAGCTAATAATAGCTTTGATATTATTTTTATGGATGTACAAATGCCAATAATGAATGGTTATGATGCGACTAGAATAATTCGAAAGGAATTAAAAATGAATATCCCAATTATAGCAATGACAGCTAATGCAATGAATGAAGATATTATAAAATCAAAAGAGGCTGGAATGGATAAACATATTGGAAAACCAATTGAGCCAAATGAGATAGAAAAAGCAATAGCAATATTTGTACTAAATAAAAGAGGTTAACTTATGAATTTTTTTAAACTTAAAGAGAATAAAACAAATGTTAAAACAGAGTTTACAGCAGGTCTTACAACTTTTTTGACAATGATGTATATAGTTCCTGTAAATGGATTTATCCTTTCAGACGCTGGACTTCCTATGGATGCTGTTGTAACAGCCACAGCTATTATTACAATATTAGCAACACTGTTTTCAGGACTTTGGTCTAATACACCAATTGCTATGAGTGTTGGAATGGGATTAAATGCCTATTTTTCTTATGGTTTAGTTTTAGGTATGAAAATACCTTGGCAAACAGCATTAGGTATTGTATTTATTTCAGGTATTTTATTTGTAATTTTATCTTTTACAAACTTTAGGGTTTGGATTATGACCTCTATTCCACTCACTTTAAGAAGAGCAATTAGTGCGGGAATTGGTACTTTTATTGCTTTTATTGGATTAAAACAGATGGGAATGATAGTTGATAATCCAGCAACATTAGTCTCTCTTGGAGATTTTTCAAAAGATACGGTTTTACTTGGAACTTTTGGTTTGATTTTAACTTTTATTCTTTTTTCTTATAAATTAAAAGGTGCCTTTATTTTCTCTATTTTAACAACTTCAATAGTAGCTTGGGTTTTAGGAATAGGGGAGTTTCCAAAAGAGATATTATCAGCTCCAGCTTCTATTTCACCAATACTTTTAGAGTTAGATATTATGAGTGCTTTAACTTTGGCTTTATTACCTGTTGTAATTACTTTTTTAATTACAGATATGTTTGATACATTGGGAACTTTGACAGGAGTTGGTTCTAGGGCAAATCTTTTTCAAGAGAATAATAAAAATGATAAATCACTACAAAAAACCCTTGAAGCTGATGCAATAGCAACTGTTGGAGGTTCTATATTAGGGGTTTCAACAACAACATCTTTTATAGAGAGTGCTTCAGGGGTAGAACAAGGTGGTAGAACAGGTTTAACAGCTATATTTACAGCTTTGTTTTTTGTTACAACACTGTTTATGTTGCCTTTATTTAAAGCAATTCCATCAAATGCAATTTATCCGATTTTGGTAGTTGTTGGTGTTTTAATGTTTAGTGAATTAGGTAAAATAAATTTTGAGAAAGTTGATTTAGCAACTAGTGCTGCTTGTTTCTTTATAGTTTTACTTATGCCTTTGACATTTTCAATTACAAATGGAATCGCAGCTGGTTTTATTGTTTATAGTGTGATAAAATTAGCAAAAAATGAAAAAGAAGATTTAAATTTTGGAATTATTCTTTTAACAATTATTTCACTATTAGTTTTTATATTACAAGGTTAAAAATGGCAGAAAAATATTATTATGGTTATGAAGAGTTTAAAAAAGATGCTCAAATTTTAGTTGATAAGTGTAGAGTTTATGAACCAAATGTTATATTAGGAGTTGCTAGGGGTGGATTAACACTTTCTCACTTATTAGGGCAAGCTATGGATATGAGAAATGTTTTTACAATAAACTCTATTCATTATGAGGGTGAATTAAAGCTTGATACTTTTAATATCTTTAATATTCCTGATTTATCTAAAACAAAAAAAGTTTTAGTAGTAGATGATATTGTTGATAGTGGTGAAACTATGAGAGAGATTTTAAAGCTTTTAAAAGAGAAGTTTCCAAATACAGAATTTAAGTTAGCTACAATTTTTTATAAGCCAAGTGCTTGTATAAAAGCTGATTATAGTGTGAAAATTGCAGATAAGTGGATTGAGTTTTTTTGGGAAGTGGATATTAAATAGTATATAAAATATATATATTTAATATATCTTTATCTAATTCTTTGTATAATTATCGCAATTGTAATAAAAATATTAAGGTTATATATGACATTTATCGAATTTAAAAAGCTTCTTTTAGATGCTGAGCTATCAATTCCAAAATTTACCTCTTTGATTAAAGTTAGTGAAAAAAATATTCAAGCTTATAAAAAGAAAAAAGAGGTACCAAATGCAATAGCTGTTGCTGCTGCTTGTTTTGCTAAGATGAATAAAGATGGTATTGATTTTAGAGAATTAATTGAAGATTTAGATTTAAAAAAGAAAGAAAAAAAAGGTGCTGGTTTTTCAGCTAAAAAAGATAAATAATTCATTAATCTTATTTTGATATAATTCCAAAAAATTTTGGAGTTTATCAAATGATTATTAATAAAAATACAAAAACTTTTCTTTTTATTGCTTCCCTTATGATGGCAATAGTTATAGGAATAGGTGCTTTTGGAGCACATGGCTTAAAAGCCACAAATGACGAATATATGATGGCTATATATAACACAGGTGTTCAATACCACTTTTATAATACCTTAGGTTTATTTGCTGTTGCTTTTCTTACATATTTATTACCAAAGTGCAAAAAAATTGTTTTTTCTGGATATTTACTTATTCTTGGTACTTTAATATTCTCTATTTCACTTTATATGTTAGTTTTATTAAAGTTATCTTGGCTTGGAGCTATTACACCAATTGGTGGGACTCTTATGATTGTAGCTTGGTTAATTATTGCATTCACACTATTAAAGGAGATTAAAGTTGAGCACAATTGAGAAAATTGAACAAATTAGAGACTCTAAATGGTTTTCTAATTTAACCACAGCTATTATTATACTTTATGCCTCAATTTTAGGTTTTAAAACAGTTGATGAAGTTGAAACAAACTATCAGCTATTTTTACAGTTTGCTGATTATTTTGTAACTATATATTTCGTTTTTGAGATAGCTATAAAAATGGTAGCTGAAAAAAAGTTTACAAACTTTTTTAAAAATGGTTGGAATGTATTTGATTTTGTAATAGTTTTTATAACACTTTTACCACTAGAACAATCAGGATTTGCAGCTATTGCTAGGCTTTTAAGAGTATTTAGGGTTTTAAGACTATTTACAGCAAGGCCTGAACTAAAAGCAATTATTGATATGTTAATCAAAGCAATCCCTGCAATAATTGATATTGTAATACTTATGTTTATTATTTTCTATATTTATGCGATTATTGGGAATTTCTATTTTGAAAAATTACCATCAGGTCTTTGGGAAAATTTCCTAATCTCTATGTTAACACTATTTAGAGTTCTTACATTTGAAGATTGGACAGATGTTATGTATGAAGCTATGGAGGTTTATCCTTGGGCTTGGGCATATTTTGTTTCATTTGTAATTATTGCTGCTTTTGTGTTTTTCAATCTTTTTGTGGCTGTTATTATTGGAGAGATGCAAAAACTCCAAGAGGCTGAGATGAAAGAGGAGATTCATGAAGATCATATGAAACTTGATATTTTATTGAGTGAAATAAAAGCTTTAAGGGAAGAGGTTAAAGATTTAAAACAAAAAGAGTAAGATTTTTCTTACTCTTTTTAGTTTGTATTAAAAGCTCTATCTCCAGCATCACCAAGGCCAGGTCTTATATAATTATTCTCATCTAATCTTTCATCCACTTGAGCAATAAAAATATCCACATCGCTATGAGCTTCTTGTACTTTTTTTATACCCTCAGGAGCTCCCAATATATTTAAAGAGATAATCTTTTTAGCCCCTTTTGATTTAAGATATGTAATTCCATCAATTAGTGAACCACCTGTTGCAACCATAGGGTCAAGTAAGATTACTGTTTTATTATCAAGTGATGGAATATTTTCATAAAAAAGCTTACTTAAAGATGTTTTTTCATCTCTTTTCATAGCTAGAAAACCACTTTTTGCATAGGGTAATGTTCTTAAAATACCCGTAAGCATAGGCTCACCAGCTCTTAATATTGGAATAAGAACTAATTTTTGAACCTCAATAACTTCAACATCCAAAGGACCTTGCCAAGTCTGTATATTTGTTGTAATTGTTTTAAAATCAGCCAAGGCTTCAGATACTAAAATTCTTGATATCTCTTCAATAGTAAGACGAAACTCATTTGATGTAGTTCTTACATCTCTTAGTTTGTTTATAAGATGTTTTACAACTATATTTGAACTCTCTTTATACATATTATATTCCTATTTTTTTGATAAATTTTTAAAAATAATATCCAAAAAGCACTTATATACTCTAGGGATTTTTACATAAGATTAAATAAAACTTAGATATTATGGTTAAATATTTTTTACTAAGAGGACTTATGAAACCTACAGATTATAATTTTAGATTAAAAGACTCTATTTTAGGCTTACAGTTTTTGTTTGT
>CBFIGT010000066.1:0-12423 GCA_965662175.1 Arcobacter sp.
AGAATAAATGAGAATTTAATCTTAGATATTGATGCAACAGTAATAGAAGCACATAAATCAACATCTAAATACACATATAAGATTTTTCCAGGATATACTCCAATGTTTTAATCATTTATAATATCTATTCCATTCATCTACAATAAATTGATTATCTTCAACAACATCTATATAATCATTTTCATCTAATCCAAACTCTTGTGCTTTTTCTTTAATCCTAGTTTTATATGAGAAATCAAGGATAATATTATCTTCAAAATCATAAAACATTCTCCAAGCCAGTTCATCTTTTATCCATTTTGAATTTACTAGCTTAGCCTCTGGAAATTTTGACATCAAATCCAAAATTTGATTTTTAATTTCATCTAGTTCTGTTTTAGTGCATAGTTTTTCTAAAAAAAAGTCTAAATCTTCTGAATTACGATAAGCAGTTGGTAGTACAAACCTTTGAAGGCCTGTACCACCTGCAAGAAACATTTTATTATTCAAAGGTTCTAATTGTTCAAGTATTTTATCTTGATTTTTAAATACGCTATCCCAATCATCCCTATGCATTAGCTAATTTACCTATTATTTGTCTTTGCATATTAAAAGGAAGATTTTCTTCTATTCTTTTCATCATTTTTTGGTTTTTTTCCTTTATACCATCAACAATATCATTAATCGTATAATTAGTACCCCAAAATACTGATTTTAACCTTTTCTCTTCATTTTTCGTTAAAGAGTAATTAGTTCTTGAAATGATTGTATTATTTTTCCTTAAATCATTGGCAGCATCCAAATCAAGTTTTTTTCGATAATTCATATCTTTTAAAATAACCATAGCATAAGCTGGTACATGATTTCTTTTCTTCCATCCTGCAACTGTATCATAAGGAATTTTAGAATATTCAGAAAATTCTTTTTTTGATATATTATTATTAATTAACACTTTTTCAAATATTATGTTTGAAATTTCCATGATTATCCTTTCATTTTTATAATTATATCATTTTTTTAGTATTTGTCAAAATGACAAGTATTAATACTTTAACTATTTTTCACTAAATTATTCTTATCCTATAATCTCAATTTTGGTAACTTCATTGCTTTTAAAAGATTTTGGAAGTGAACTCTTGGGCTCACTTTTGTATATTTAAAAAGCTTTCTATCTCTTAAAGATTTAGATAAAAGAACTATTTAATAATAGTTATATTTAGTTATAGTATTTTCTCCTGACCTATTCTATATATCGCAAAATCATAAACTATTGGATCTTTAGGGTTAAACTCTTTTAATTTATTTGTTATTTCCAATGCTGATTTTAAATCATAACTTTTCCTATCTAAAAGACCTAGTTTTTTTGATACTTGAAAAGTATGAGTATCTAATGGTAAAATCAAATCTTTTTTATCTACACCTTTCCATAATCCTAGATCTAATTGTTCATCTCTTACCATCCATCTTAAAAACATATTCCATCTTTTATATGGAGCATTTCCTATCTCTTTTATTTTTCCTTGTTTATCTCTTTTAAATGGTTTTGATACTAAAAAATTATAACCTTGGATCTCTCTTGGGTTTATCTTTTGAATTTCATTGATTAAGTTATCAATTCCCTCCAAAATACTACTCTCTTTTTTATATGCTTTTACAAATAAATCATTTAAGCTATTTTCTTTTCTTAATCTTCTAAATGCAATAAAAATATTAATCACATCATCACTATTTTGAAATCTATAATAGTAGTTTTGAAGCTCTTTTTTTATGAGTTCCTCTTTTTCATCTAATAAATCAAAGTTCAAACTATCTAGAAACTTTACAATCAAAGAAGCTTTTCCATATCCAAACAAAGCACACAACAAAATCTTATACTCATCATCAAATCTTGAAGCTACCAACAAAGGGTCAGGTTTTTCATAGGATAATTCACAATCACCACTTCTACAAGCTACCTCTTTATCTAATAACTCTTTTATCTCTAAATCTTTTTTTCGCATAACTTTCCATTTTAATTTATGTTGATATAATACCATTTTAAAAATATTACAAACTAAAATGGAATTTATATTATGCAAAATATCTTAATAACAGGTTGTTCATCAGGAATTGGTTTAGAAACTGCAAAACTTCTAAAACTTCATAATTACAAAGTATATGCAACAGCTAGGGATAAAAAAGATGTAAAAAGATTAAAAGAGTTAGGTTTTTTAGCTTATAAACTTGATGTTACAAAGAAAAAAGATATTAAAAAAGTTTTAGAAAAGATTTATAAAAGAGATGCAAAACTTGATGCTGTTTTTAATAATGCTGGATTTGGTCAACCAGGGGCTGTTGAGGATGTTTCAACTGAAACTTTAAAAGAGCAGTTTGAAACAAATGTTTTTGGACTACATGAGCTAACACTTCAAGCTATGAAAATATTTAGAGAACAAGGTTATGGAAAAATAATACAACATAGTTCTGTTTTAGGGATAATTAGTCTAAAATTTAGAGGTGCATATAATGCTAGTAAATACGCTATTGAGGGTTTAGCTGATACCTTAAGACAAGAAACAATAAATGATAATATATTTATAAGTACAATAAATACAGGTCCAGTTACTAGTAAATTTAGAGAAAATGCCCTAAAGAAATTTAATGAAAATATTGATATAAATAACTCACATTTTGAAACAATTTATAAACAAGAGTTAAAGCTAAGATTAGAAAATGATAAAGATACTACACCTTTTAATCTACCTGCTAATGCAGTTGCGCAAATTGTAGTAAAAATCATGGAATCATCAAAACCAAAGCCTAGATATTATGTCACAACCGCAACCTATCTTTTAGGTTTTGCAAAACGTATTTTATCAACTTCACTTCTAGATAAACTACTTAATAAAATTTAAGTAGTTTGTATCTCTTTTGAGTTTGCTTTTCCTTGAAGAAAATCAGATATTTGCATCAGACAAAAAGTTACTATAAATATCATAAGTCCAGGAAAAAAACTAACCCACCAAGCAATATCAAGTACAGCTTTTCCATCACTTAACAAACTTCCCCAAGACATTTCAGGAGAATTAACTCCAAGACCTAAAAAAGAAAGACCTGATTCAGCTAAAATAGCACCACCTACTCCAAAAGTAAAAGAGATAAGAAATATAGGTGCTAAAAGTGGAGCAAAATACTTAAATATGATTTTCATATTGCTTACATTTGCTAATTTTAAAACTTTGATATAAGGTTTGGTTCCAATTGAAAAACTCTCACTTCTTATCATTCTAGCCATTCCCATCCAACCAGTTATTGAAATAACAATTATTAAAACCAATGATGAAGCTTGAATATAAGAAACCAAAGCTAAAAGTAAAAAGAAAGTTGGAAAAGTTAAAAATAAATCTATAATAATAGTAATTGATTTATCTATATTTCCTTTAAAGTATCCTGCATTTATTCCTATAAAAAGACCGATTATAGAAGAGATAGCCGCACTTAAAAATCCAATTATAAGTGAAGTTTGTCCACCATTTAAAACTCTAGCAAAAATATCTCGCCCTAGCCTATCTGTTCCCATAATATGAGATAAACTAGGAGCTTGTAATATCTTACTTGGGTTTAGTTCATAGGGAGATATTGTGTAAAAAAACGGCATAAAAAATATTGTTAAAACCAATAATCCTAAAATATAAAATGCCACTTTTTTCATAAACTATGCCTGTCTAAAATATGTAAGAGAACTTTTACCAAATTTTTTATTTTTATATTTTTCAAATTTTCCTAAAACATCTGGAATTTCAACAGTTGTTTCATGTTCAAAACATATCATCATAATATTGTCATTTTCAATAGTTTTAACTATTTCAAAAGATTTATCATAAATATCACTCATCCCGTCTCTATAATCAAATGGTGGGTCAATATAAACAACTAACTCTTCACTTGAATTTTTTAATGAGTTTAAAATAACTGGCAACTGTACAAAAGTATCACCTAAAAATGTTTGACAGCTATCTATTTCTATTGTTTTACAGTTTTTAACTAAAGTATTATAAGAGTTTTTATTTAACTCAATAAAATATGATTTTTTAGCACCCCTTGAAATAGCTTCAAGTCCAATACTTCCACTTCCTGCAAAAGCCTCTACAAAAACCTTATCAATTATATCAAATTGTAAAACATTGAAAAAAGACTCTTTTAATCTGGCTTTTGAACTTCTTGTAACCTCTAATGATGGTAATTCTAACTTCTTACCTTTATATTTTCCTGCAATTATTTGCGTTGTTAATGTATTTGTTTTCATCTACTCTTCTATTAAATATTTTCGTAATTATAGTTAAAACTTTATAAGTCTTTGATTTATCTAAACTTACTATTTTTTTTAAAGCAAATTATAAATCAAATAGTTATAATAAACCAAAAAAATTGAGGTTTAAAATGACTCTACCTAGTATGATGTATGGAACTGCATGGAAAAAAGAAGAAACTGCTAAACTTGTTGAAATGGCTATAAAAAGTGGTTTTAAAGGCATTGATACAGCTTGTCAACCAAAACACTACAATGAAAAAGGTGTAGGTGAGGCTTTAGTTAAACTTTATAGTGAAGGATATAAAAGAGAGAATATCTTTTTAGAAACAAAATTCACTCCTAAAGAGGGACAAGACCCAAATAACATACCCTATAATCCAAATGATGAGTTAGAAAAACAGATTTTAGACTCTTTTGATGTAAGTTTAAAAAATCTTCAAACTTCATATATAGACTCTTATATTCTACACTCACCACTTTTTCCTTTTACAAATACTTTAAAAGCTTGGAGAGTTTTAGAAAAACTTTATAATGAAAAAAAAGTTTTAAATATAGGTATTAGTAACTGCTATGATTTTAGAGTATTTAAAAATCTTTATAAAGAAGCAATAGTAAAACCAACTATTTTACAAAATAGATTTTATACAGACTCAGACTATGACAAAGAGTTAAGAGATTTTTGTAAAAAAAACAAAATAAACTATTTAGCTTTTTGGACACTAACTGCAAATCCACATATTTTAAAAAGTGATATATTAAATAAACTAAAAGAAAAATACAATAAAACACAAGCACAAATCTTTTATAGATTTTTAACACAAATTGGAATAACTCCATTAAATGGAACAACATCTCAAAACCATATGATTCAAGATTTAAGTATTTTTGAGTTTGAATTAAGCAATGAGGAGATAGATAGTATCAGTACTTTACTTTAGTTTATTTACTTTTGTTAAAAAGTTATTAATATTTCATTAATTTATTACTAAAAAGTTTTGATATAATTACAAAAAATTAAATAAGGATATTTATTATGAATAGAACTATAGCAACATCTCTAACTACTCTTCTTTTTTTGGTTGTAGGAATAAGTGGGATTATGATGTATTTTCACTTTTTTACGAGACAGGTAAAAGATTTACATGAAATATTAGGATTAGTTTTTGTAGTAGCTGTTATTCTTCATGTTTTTTATAATTTCAAGAGTATGAAAACATATTTTACAAAAAAAGTATTTATAGGATTAGCTATTTTAACATTAGTTGTAAGTAATGTATTTATTTTACAAAGTTTAAATCAAAAAGATGATCCAAAAAGATTAATAATACAATCTTTGTTAAAAGCTCCATTAAATGATAGTTATAGAATTTTAGGGGTAGAGAATGCAAAAGAGAAATTAATTAAAGAGGATTTTCAAATAACAGATGCTTCAAGCTTAGAAGAGTTGGCTAAATTAAATACTGTTAGCCCCTTTAAAATGATTTCAATTTTGATAAAAGATTAAAAAAGAGAGCTAACTCTCTTTTTTATCTAGCATAACTAGAGGCTCTAAGCTCTCTAATTACATTTACTTTTATTTCACCTGGATATTGAACTTTTTGCTCAATCTCTTCAGCTATTTCAGTTGCAAGTAAAATAGCTTCATCATCATTTACTAACTCAGCTTTTACGATAACTCTAACTTCTCTTCCTGCATTAATCGCATAAGCATTAATAACACCAGTTTTACTAGTAGAGATATTTTCAACCTCTTCCACTCTTCTTAAGAAACTCTCTAAAACTTCTCTTCTAGCCCCAGGTCGTGCAGCACTTAGTGCATCAGCTGCACAAACAGCTGCTGATTCTACATTTATAGGTTCTTCATGTCCATGGTGTGCATAAATTGCATTTATTACAGTATCAGGTTCATCATATCTTCTACACATTTGTGCACCTAAATCAACATGACTACCTGGCATATCATGTGTTAATGCTTTTCCAATATCATGTAAAAGTCCAGCACGTCTAGCTAAAATAGCATCTCCACCCATTTGAGCAGCTAAAAGACCTGCTAAGTGTGCAACTTCTAATGTATGTTTTAAAGCATTTTGTCCATAAGATGCTCTATATCTTAATCTTCCAACAAGCTTTGTAAGCTCAGGGTGCATAGATTTAATACCTAAATCCATTATTATATCTTCACGCTCTGTTACAATATTTTTTTCAAACTCTGTTTTTACTTTATTGTAAATCTCTTCAATACGAGCTGGCTGAATTCTTCCATCTTCAAGTAACTCTTCAATAGTTTTTGTTGCTATTGCTCTTCTATATAGATTAAAAGAAGAGATAGTAATTGTATTTGGAGTATCATCAATAATAATATCTACACCTAAAAGCATCTCAAGAGCTTTTATATTTCGTCCCTCTTTACCTATAATTTTACCTTTTGTCTCTTCATCATTTATTGGTAAATTATTTATAAGTCTTTCTGCGGCAAACTCACCTGCATAACGAGTTACTGCATGAGATAACATATTATTTATCTCTTTTTTAGAGTTATCTTCTGCTAACTTATATTTTTTTCTAAAAATAGAAGCTATTTTTGCTCTAGAGTCCTCTTCAACCTTTTTAAGCATCAACTCTTTTGCTTCATTTTCAGTTAAACCTGAAGCATTCTCTAAAACTTTTATTGCTTTTGAAATTTTTTCTTCATAAGTTTTTTTCTGATAAGATAATCCCTCTTTTAATGAAGCTATCTTCTTATTGTTTTCTACAATTTCTGCTTTTTCTCTTTTTATTGCTTGTAGTTCTGATTCTAAATGTGAATTTAACTCTTTCTCTTTTCTTTCGATTTTAGAAAACATCTCATCATATTCACGCTTTGCAGTTTTAAACTCACGCTCATAATCTTTTTTTGCTTTGATTTGGGCATCTTTTAAAACAACTTCTGCCTCATGTTCGATAACTTTTGCTTTTGCTTTTGCTTGTTCTATATAAATATCAAATTTTGCTTTATTAAATTTTTTCATAACCAAAACAGTTATTGCTGAAGCGACAAGAGCAACAATCATACCCTCTAATAATAATACTTCCATATTTAAACCTTTTAGGCTTTTAACCACAAATTATATAATCGGCTTGAATATCGTAATTATTGCTTAAAATTTTAGTAGTTTTACAGAGTTTTCGTTGAGTGAAAATAGTAACAGGTTTCTTTTTTAATTTATAAAAAAATCTATCATACATACCTTTTCCGAAGCCAATTCTCTTATTTAAACCATCAATTCCTACAACAGGAACAACAGCCAAATCGATTTTTGAGCGCAAAAAAGAGTTATTTGGCTCTTTTATGCCAAATCTTCTTGTTTCTAAGGGCAGTCTGTATTTGACAGCCTTAAAACTCTCTCCGGTAATATATGGTACAAAAACTGAAACCTTTTTCTCTCTTCTTAACCTTTTTATTAATGGATTAACATCAACCTCTAAATCTAAAGGAAGATATAATAAAACATCTTTTTTATTCAAATTACAAATAGTATTATATATATCTTTAACTATTTTTTTATCTTTATAACTTTTTGTAAATCTACTATGAAATTTTAAATTTTTAATACACGATTTTCTAAAATCACTTTTGTGATTTTCTAACATATTTAAGCCTTACTTAGCTAAAATTCTTAGCTCAAATTATTTTACCAAAAGGAATTAAAATGCAGTTTAAAAAAATAGCATTTTTTACAATTTTCTTTTCAATATTTTTTGTAGCATGTTCCTCAAATGATTCAAAAAAAGAAGAAGAGTTAAAAATCAAAGAGACAAATGAGTATAAATTAACTACTACAGATGCTCAAACTCTAAATATCACAAAAATAGAAAATGGACTTATTTTTGAAGAGTATAAAGGAAAAGCGGTACTTTTAAACTTTTTTGCTACTTGGTGTCCACCTTGTAAAGCTGAAATACCACACTTAATTAATCTAAAAGAGAAGTATAAAGATAGTTTTGAAATCATTGCTGTACTTTTAGAAAAAAACAAAAACAATAATGAACTTAAATCATTTTTAGATGAATACAAGATTAACTATATTGTTACAAACTCTAAACAAAATTATACTTTGTCAGAAGCTATTGGTGGTGTAAAATCAATCCCTACTATGTTTTTATATGATAAAAATGGAAAAGTTATTCAAAAATATGTGGGAATCGTACCTGAAGAGATGATGGAAATAGATATAAAAAGGGCTATAAAATAGATGTTTAGTTTTTTTAAGAAAAATAAAAAAGAAGAAAGTGTTGAAGAGAAACAAGAGAGTAAAAACTTTTTCTCCAAAGCTTTATCAAAAACCTTTGACAACATAAAATCAGTTGTACCTCAAAAAAAAGAGAAAATCTCTTTTGAAGATATAGAAGAGCTTTTAATAGAAGCTGATATGGAATACTCAATCATCGAAAAAGCTATGGATGGTCTTCCTGAGATGATAAATAGAAAGCAGTTAAGACATAGACTTGTATCACTTTTTGAACATGCACCTGATGTTGATATGGAGAATTTACCAACTCCTTTTATTCAACTTATTATTGGAGTTAATGGAGCTGGTAAAACTACTACAATTGCAAAACTTGCAAATATGTATAAAAATGAAGGTAAAAAAGTTATTTTAGGAGCTGGAGATACATTTAGAGCAGCTGCTATTGAGCAACTCTCTACTTGGGCTGATAAATTAGATGTGCCAATTATCAAAACAAAACAAGGACATGATCCAAGTGCTGTTGCTTATGATACTATCTCATCAGCTGTTTCAAAAAATATTGATAATGTAATAATTGATACAGCAGGAAGATTACAAACTCAAACAAACCTTTCAAATGAACTTAAAAAAATAGTAAAAGTTTGTAATAAAGCAAAAGAGGGAGCACCCCACCAAAAACTTATGATTTTGGATGGTACTCAAGGAAATACAGCAATAGCACAAGCTAAAGCTTTTAATGAGATGGTTGGAGTTGATGGAATAATAGTTACAAAACTTGATGGAACAGCAAAAGGTGGAGCACTTTTTTCTATCTCAAATCAGCTTGAACTTCCTATTTTTTATATAGGAGTTGGTGAAAAAGCAGATGATTTAATGGAGTTTAGTCCTGATAACTTCGTAGATTCTATTTTAGACCAAATATTTACTGAAGAGAAATAAACTCTTTAGTAAATAATAATATATAGTTCAAAAACTATATATTTAAAAAACTTCCTATTTTTCTAAAATAACTCTCAATATTTTCAAAACTATGATTTCCACCCTCTTCTATTACAAGTTCACTATTAGGCAGTTTTTCAACAGCTTCATTAAAATCCAAAACCTCATCATCCTCTTGCAATAAAGTTAAAAAATTCTCTTGATTTTTTATATCTTTTACTTCATAAGATTTTAAAGCTTCAATGTGACTACTTGTAACCTCAAAAGAGCTATCATCATAATAGTTTCTAGCCATTCCTATTTTGTCCAAAGTTTTATATGGATAAATAGCAGGATTTATTAATACAGCTTTTAAGTTATATTTAGAAGCTAAATAAATAGCATAATAACCACCCAAAGATGAGCCAACTAAACCTATATTTTCATCTTTTTCTAAAAGTAACTCTATTAATTGCTCTAAGGTATCAATTGCTAAATTTGGAACATAAGAGAGTGATGGTGCTATAACTTCATCTTCAAAATACTCCCTAAAAAGTGATGCTTTACCACCAAATCCACTACTTCCAAAACCATGTATATAAATAATCATATATTTTCCTATTTATTTAAATCTTCTCTTAATCTCTCTCTTGAGAGTTTATCAACAATGTTGAAAATTTTATCTATTTCATCCTTTAAAGAGTTTTTCTTATGACCCTTTACTTTTATGAAACTACAATTATACTTTTGAATTAAAAGAAAAAACTCTTTATAAAGTTCACTGTTAGATAAAAGCTTTCCCTTACTTGAGTGATAATTGTTTTTTTCAAGTCTCTCTTTTCTACTTTCTAGTCCAATTAAGTTTTGGCAATCTGTATAAACCTCTATGAAAACATCAATAAAATCAAGCTCTTTTATAGCCCATAAAAAAGTCTCTATTTCAAGCTTTGTAGATGAGCTATTTTCAAATCTTTTTAAAACAACACTCTTTTTTAGTTTTTCCAAATCAAAATTATCATCCTCAATCACTAAATAAGCACCATAACCTATTTTTGTTTGGGGATTTAAACTTCCATCAACAAATAGTTTTATATTTTTCATCTATCTTTTGCCCTAATAATTATAATACTCCTTGATAAAAATACTCCACTTAATAAACCATATAAAAAACTAATAATACAAATAAACTCTAAAGTACCCAATATAGCTAAGTGTTTTGCAATAACAACACCAACAAAATATTTTGTAAAAAAAATAGTCATAATAAAAAACATAGGAGTCCAACTACCTGGAATAAAATATGATTTTTCCTCCATATTGTATTTTATATTTTTGGGAAAAGCTAGTTTTAGTCCAAATAATAAAGCCACTCCAACCCCTAAAAACCACAATAAAATAGCAATAAAACTTAAACCAAAAGCAGAAAATACTCCAAAAATAGAGAGCATAATCATAGCAATAGGTAAAATTAAAACTCTTTTTATATTTATAACTCTATCTTTTGATTGAGAATAAGCCAAAAAAACTAATCCAATAAATAAAACAAATACCCAAATCGGCGTATTTTTAACTATTTCTAAAAACATCATTTGAAATCATTTTTCTTATCTATTTTAATTAATCTTTCAAATAGAATATCTTCTAAATTTCTACTTGAATCAATCACTAATAAAATATAGACTTTTGTATTTTCAATTTTATAGATTATTCTCCACCTTTGATAGATAATTTCTCTATATTTAAAAATTCCAATTTGTTGAAGTTCTGGTACAATTCTTTTTCTTTGTGGAAAGTAATATAAATTATTACACTCTTGTTTGATAGCAAAAAATATTGTTTTTGCTATTTCTATACTATCTGTTTTAATGTACTCAATAATTGACTCAAAATCAGATTTGGCACTTTTTGTCCAAATAACATCAAAGTTCTTCATTAAAATTACTCAAATAACTTTTTTTCTAAACTAGTAAACATATCTTCTTGAGAAATAGTATTGCTGTTTTCAATATCATTTTCACTTTGCACAATTAATTTGAGCAAGTTCAATGAGTTCTG
The DNA here is from genome assembly GCA_965662175.1 of Arcobacter sp. Classification (GTDB taxonomy): domain Bacteria; phylum Campylobacterota; class Campylobacteria; order Campylobacterales; family Arcobacteraceae; genus Arcobacter. The sequence continues at coordinate 11,473 of CBFIGT010000066.1, forward strand.
CATATTTTCATAACTCTTAATATCTTGAATAACTGCTTTAGCCTCACCATTTTGTGTGATAATAATTGATCTTTTATTTTCATTTACATTATTTATTACATCAGCTGTTTTTGATTTTAAATAACTAATTGGTTTTATATCTTCACTTAAATGCATTTTATGACCTTTTTATATATTAGTAATAATAGTACTATATTTAGATTTAATTTGGTATTAATTGCTTGTAATAATGGGTTTTGGATATTTATTATTGGTTATTGTGGATTAGGTTGTGTTTCAAACTAAGTGGAGCTTCTGTATAATTTGTTAGATCAGAAGAATGGTTAGAAAATACATTTAGTGAAGTTTCAAACTAAGTGGAGCTTCTGTATAATTTGTTAGTATAACAAGGCTAGTGCTAATTATGGGAATTTAGGTTTCAAACTAAGTGGAGCTTCTGTATAATTTGTTAGTAAAATATCAGTTTCTTTTATCTCTTCGTTTGTAGTTTCAAACTAAGTGGAGCTTCTGTATAATTTGTTAGCTTTATCATTAGGACTTGCGAATGGGGGTGTGTTGTTTCAAACTAAGTGGAGCTTCTGTATAATTTGTTAGAAAAATCACTCAAGAAGATAAAAAATATCTTGAGGTTTCAAACTAAGTGGAGCTTCTGTATAATTTGTTAGAAAAATATTTATACTTTAGAACTAGCACTATTAAAGTTTCAAACTAAGTGGAGCTTCTGTATAATTTGTTAGAGTTAATGCTATGTTCAAACAAGCTGAGAATGTTGGTTTCAAACTAAGTGGAGCTTCTGTATAATTTGTTAGAAGAAAGAACTATTTGATTTATTATCTACTAAAGAGTTTCAAACTAAGTGGAGCTTCTGTATAATTTGTTAGAAGTGCTGATTTAATAGGAAGTGAAGCGTATATTGTGTTTCAAACTAAGTGGAGCTTCTGTATAATTTGT
>CBFIGT010000067.1:0-11977 GCA_965662175.1 Arcobacter sp.
TTCATGGGACATATTTGCTAAAAACTCACTTTTTGCCTCATTTGCTACTCTTGCTTCTTCTAAAGCATTTGAAAGTTTCTCTTTATCTTTTACTATAACATTATATGATTTTTTATCTTTTTGCAAAAGCCAAACTATTATTGAAATATTAAATGCGAAAAAAATCAAAATCGCAATAATAAAATAAATTCTATCTATTAATTCATATGAGGTAATTAGTTCAGGTTCTAAAGTGATTACTTGTACTCCCCTTGTATCTCCTATTTTCCAATCTATTTTAGGACTATCCACATGGGTATTATGACAAGCTACACAAGACTCTTGCATCTTTATTGGCATTGCAAATTCAAAAATATCTTCATCATCTTTTTTATATAAACTAAAATAAGTCTCTTCTGAAGTATTTTTAAAATGATTTAAAGCCTTTTTATCAAAATCATTTATGCCTCTATTTTCTCTCCATGGAAATGGATATTCACTTATTAGCCTAAGCTTTACACTACTTTCTCTATCATTTAAATATGTAATTAAATCTAAAGTCATAGTAGCAGGTATTGGCAAAGCATTTTTTTCATTTTTATAATTATGTGTGATATTAATACTATCTGTATGAATTCTACTAAGAATTGTATTTGCATAAAAATCTCTATAGGCTAAAATCGAATTAGAGTAAGCTTTTGCAACCATTGCTAGGGATTTTAATTCAGTTTTTTTATAATTTTTTGACTCAATAAATAAAATGGCAAAAACAAATAAAACACTTCCTAAAATAAGAGTAATAATAATTAAAGGACTTAAACTACTACTCTTTTTATTATCCAAACTTTTATTTTTCATCTTAATTAATTTTCTCTTTTATTAAATAAAATCCAAAATGAAAAGAATATAAAAATAGTTATTATTACATTAAATAGTAATAAATAAGCACTTACATCATTTTGATCAGATTTTGCTTTTAATATACTAGGAGTTCTATCTGTATAAATTTCAGCTACTCCAATAATATTACCAAGTTTAGACCTAATAGGTAAATAACTTGAAACTAAATCTTTATTAAAAACTTCACCATCAATTGCTGAAAATTTTCCCCTATGAGTAATTTGGCTCCCAGCTTTACCTCTTAAAGCAAGTAAAAACTCTTTATTTGTACTCTTATCATCTCCAATTTGAGCTGCTTCTGTAGAGTATATTGTCATACCATTTTTAGAGTATAACTTTATTTTTAATATATCTGTTCCAAACATAAAATTACGAATTATAGTATCTACTTTTGATAACTCTTCACCCTCTAATCCCATTTTTGGATTAAAATTCTCCTCTAGTTTTAATATATCAGAGACCTCTGGATAAATATTATTAATAAAAAGTTTTGTTACTGTTAGATTTGAAGATTGTGTTGTTTCGGTAATAGCTGAATTTGCAGCTTTATGTGATTCACTTGAAACAAATATATATTGCCCTATAAATAATCCTAAAATTATTATCATTATAAAAACTAATGGTTTAGAAAACATAATTATTACCTTTGTTTTAAAAATGTATAATAATTATAGTTAATCTATTATTAACTATAACTATAAAAACAAAAGTTAAATTTATATTTCAAGAACTCTATTTAAATCATCAAAAAGCTTTTCTGTTGACTCTTCGATATCTTTTGCTTTTGATTGAAGAATCTTATTTGACACTTTTTTCGAATTTAATAAAATAAACTCTTCAATACTATTATGAATGGCATTATGATTATATTTTACTTCATTCCATATATTATTATTTTTTAAGCCATTATCCTCTTTTTCAAGATTAATTATCCATTTCCCCATATTACAAGATTTACTATCAACTACATCAAAACTCTCAAATTTATCTAGATTATTAAAATTATCTTTTTTAAATTTGATATGTTCATTCTTATATTTTAAAATCTCTTCCATTAAAATAGGATTTTTAACTCTAATCAAAAAACTCTTATCAATAGATGTTTTTGAAGTTGTTTGGCTTAAGTTATTTAATAAAGAATCAATCTCTTTTGATAAAGCATCAATTTGTGTAGCTATAGATGCATTATCTTGTGTTGTTTTATCTAAGTTAGATATTGTATCATTTATAAATACCATACTTTGTTCTTGAGTATTTGCAGATTTTGTTACAGCATCAATTATAGTTTTTGTTTCATCAATTTTTTCTCTCAATGTAGAATAGCCAGAAATCATCTCATTGGCTATATTTTTTCCAATTAAAGATTTATTTGACGCATCTTCAACCAATGCTTTTATTTCTCGTGCAGCTTCAGCACTTCTTCCTGCTAAATTTCTAACTTCTTGTGCAACAACAGCAAAACCTTTTCCAGCTTCACCTGCTGTTGCAGCTTCAACTGCTGCATTTAAAGATAAAATATTTGTTTGGAATGCAATTTTATCAATAATAGTAATAGCATCATTTATTGCTTTTACTTTATCATTTATCTCTTCCATCGACTCTTTTGTTCTATTTGCTAAGGAGTTTCCATTTTTAGAAGAGTCTGTTAAACTATCAGCTATTGCTGACATTTGATTTACTTTTTCTAAATCATTTTTCATATTATTTGTGATTTCATTTAATGAAGCACTTGTCTCTTCCAATGAGGCTGCTTGCTTATTTGCACTTTTTGATAAAGTATTTGATGACTGGGTTAAAATAGATGTATTAAACTCTAACTCTTTTGATGCATTACTTATCATTGCAATCAATTCACTAGATGATTGACCTAATAAAGATAATGAATTTAAAAGTATTCCAAAATCTCCATACATTCCTTTCTTATCCTCTTCATTTAAGATAAAATCATACTTTTTTTCTGAATATGCATCTAAGATTTTATTGATAATATTAATTTTTGACTTTGTGTAATAAATCATTTTATTAATTTTATCTTTTAAATACTCTACCTCTTTTGTACCAGCTACACTATGTATTTTATACTCAAAAAAACCATTTGAAACTTTTTTCATTATGTCACTTATTTCAACTATTACATCTCTATCTTTTTTTATACTCTCCTCTATCTTCTCTATTTGAGTATTTATTCCTAAACTCATCTGGGCAAACTCATCACTTCCTTTTATGACAATAGGTTTTAACTGCTCTTTTTCTCTTAAGATATATAAAAAGAAATCATTTAGGTATGAAGAGAAATCATTTAACTGTTTTGAAATTTTATTTACAATTATAAAGGTCATCAAAATAACAACTATAAATAAAAAGATTAATAAAGTACTTATAAAAATTATATTTGTTAAACTATTGTCAAGCTCTTTATTTATAAGAGAAGAGATATCTTTATAAACTATATTTTCTAGTTTTTCATATAAATTAATTTTTTTATTTGAAAGCTTTTCCCACTCTTCATAAGAGCCACCATAAATTTTTTTTGAAAGTTTTTCAATTGAATTAATAGCAATACTATCATCAACCATTATTTTTTTATCTATCTCTTTTATTGTTTCATTTTTTAAAAAAGCATCTTGAATATCAAACAAATATCCTAAATAGCTATCAAAAACACGCTTTATTTTTTTTAATTCTTTTTTCTCCTCTTTTGTAATCCCATCAATTCTTCTATATTTGTTTAAATCCCTGATTAAATTATTATGCATTTGTTGAAAGCTTTTAGAGTATTTTTCATCACCTCTTATTAAATAGTTTTTAAAATTATGAATCAATCCACCATAACCTGCTAACTCTTTTATATTTGTAAGTAAACTATTTTTTTTATTTTTAGATATTATGATATCACTATATTTATTTATATTTTTCCAGTCATCACTATTTATTAACTTATTATATGTTTCAGCTAAATCATTTGACAAAATTTCACTAAAATTTTTTAAATAAGTATTTTCTGCTGTTTTATAGATTGAAAATTTACTATAATCTTTAGTTAATAAAACTTGATTTATCATTATTTTATTTAAAATATTTTTCTTTTTACTAAACTCCTCTTTTGAATGCACGACAGAAGAGTATTGTAATAACAAATTTGAAATATCCCCATTATTACTATAAGATATAGTTTTACTTACAAAAAATAATAAACGATTAATTAAATCACTATAATAGAGCTCCACCCTATCATAATCAATAGATAAGTTATTTATCAAATCTCTATTTTTCTCAATACTACTGATTTGTTTTTCAAAATCTTTTTTTGCAAACTCTAATTCTTTAGAATAGAAAGATTCTTTAACTTTTAAAAATTGATTATTAAAGTTATTTAAGAATTTATCACTTTTTTCTCTCTCTTCTTTTAGCTCATCTTTTAGTTTTTTACCATAAGTCAAAAGATAAACTAAACTATTTTCTCTCTCTTTTTGCAAACTTTTTATCAACTCATTTGTGCTTATTGCAAAATCCAGATATATTTCACTTCTTTTTGTGCTATTTTCAATTCTCATCTCATCATATATAATAAAAATTGATAAGCTTGTGATTGTTAAGATAGGCAAAAATAAAATCATTAAGATTTTATATTTTAATTTAACTTTTTCCATAAAACTCTCTTTAGTTATTTTTTATAAATATACTAAAAAAGAATTACTATATAGTTACACTACTAGTGTTTTGAAAAGTTATTTTTTATTTGTTGAATCTTAAAATAAGTAATTATAATAATCACTGAAAGATAAAACATTTGAGGAATAGATAGAGATTTTTGTGCCATAATAAAATGAATAGTTAGTAAAATCAAAGATAAATAAATTGCCTTGTGATATTTATTATATATTTTAAATAGTTTTTTTGTTGATGTAATTGCCATAAATAGAAGTATAAAAAAGCTAATCATCCCAAGATAAATAAATGGTTTATCCAAACTCTCTTCAAAAGCAAAACCTATATCCATCTCCATATCTAAAATCAAAAAATTCAATAAATGTAAAAGTGCATAATAAAAAGAAAAAAGTCCCATAAATGCTCGATATTTTATTAGATTAATCCACTTTTTTATTAAAGATATTGATGTAGTAAAAAAAAGTAAAATCATACTTATAGCACCTGTTACACTATAAATATATTTAATTGGATCTGTTATATTTTGTAAATAAAAAACTTCATATCCCAATATAAATGTTGGTGCTATTAATAAAATAAAAAGCAAGATTTTCATTAAAAATACTTTTTCAAATCCATATCTTTATACAAATGTGCAACCTCTTTTTCATAACCATTAAACATCATTGTTTTTTGTTTAAATAGTTTTCCTAAAACTCTTTCTCTTTTTTGACTCCATCTAGGATGGTCAACATCTGGATTTACATTTGCATAAAATCCATACTCCCTTGGTGCCATATCTTGCCAAGTATTCATAGGTTCTTCATTGGTAAAGGTAATTTTTGCTATTGATTTTATTGATTTAAATCCATATTTCCAAGGAACTACAAGTCTTAAAGGAGCTCCATTTTGATTCTCTAATATTTTACCATAAAGTCCAACAGCCATCAAAGAGAGTGAATTCATAGCTTCATCTATTCTAAGCCCTTCAACATAAGGATATTTTATACTACCAAAAACACCTCTTGCTTGATCAGGAAACATATCATCATCCCAATGGGTCTCAAATCTCACATACTTTGCATTTGATAAGGGTTTTGCATCTTTTATTAGTTTTGATAATTCAAATCCAACCCAAGGCACAACCATAGACCAACCCTCAACACATCTAAATCTATAAATTCTCTCTTCTAGTGTATATTTTTTTATTAAATCTTTTACATCAATAGTAAAAGGTTTTTCAACTAAACCATCTATCTCTACACTCCAAGGAGTAGGCACTAATGTGTGAGCCATTTCTTTAACACCCTCTTTTGAAGTTGTAAACTCATAAAAATTATTATAAGAAATAATTTGTTCATATTGTGTTAGTTCAAGATTATTTAGATTTTTATCTTTTATATAATTTAAGTCAGTAATAGGTAAATTCTCTTTTGCCATAAGCTCTAAAAGAGATGATGTTGCAACAACTCCAGCAGCACCTAGTTTTATAAATTTTCTTCTATTTTCAAATAACTCTTGAGGTGTTATTTCATTTTCATTTAAAGTTTTCACAGCTATTTCCTTTAACACTTTTATAATTTTATTTTAATCAATAAGTGTTAAAGAAATGTGTAGTAAAAAAAACTATTTTCCTTTTAGCAAATAAGGAAGAAATTTTATTCCCCATAATATAAACACAAGTAAAAAAAGTATTGCTGAAATAGTTATCATAATTTGATAATCAAAATTCAAATTTATTGATAAAGCAGCAAATACCCTAAAAATCACTACAAACTGAAACAGAATATATAAAATTGTTGTAAACTTATTTGCTGTTGGTACATTTCCTGAATGTCCCAAAACTACTCTTGTCCCAAAACCTAAAAGTATTGTTGAAAAAAATCCCAAAGCAAAAATATGAATAACTGCTTTTTCAAAAACTATATTTGCATTTAATATATATAAAATTGACTCTAAAGATGAAACAAAAAAACCAATAGGAATCCAATATAAAGATAGATATAAAACCCACATAATAGCACTTACTTTTCTATAATCTATTTTCCATTTTATAAACTCTTTTGTAAAAATAATAAGAAGAGGAATATCAGCTAGAAAATTTAACTCTATTTTTCCAAAACTAAGAATAATAACTTTTAAAAGCAAGAAAGCAAAAACCATCTCCAAAAGATATTTTGATTTATTTATAACATATCCAGGAATCTTTGCTGTAGTAAAAAATGGAACCATTCTTTGTGCAATAGAAAAAATGAGCATAAATAAAAATAGATAAAAACCAATATAAATTGATATCTCTCTACAAATATAACTATATTCAAAAGTTATAAAAGAGATTATAAATAAAAAGTTTGAAAATAGACCAAAAGCAAAAGATATCAAAATCCATTTTGTATCTGTTTTTACTTTCATTAATGATTTTTTATGAATATTATATAGAGTTTTAAAACTTAAAAGTTGTGTAGCAAATATTATAAAACTTGCAAATATTGTTACTGTTTCACTTATAAATATACCAATAAAAAAGATTAAAGATGAGATAAAATATAGATAAAACTGTTTTATATAGACTTTTGACAAAATCTCAGCTTGCATAAGAAATCTAGGGAAAACAACAAATAAAAAACCCAAAAAGAATTGTATAAACACCACATAAATCAAAGCATAAATATGAAAAGTTGAAAGAGGAACTTTAAGATTTATAATATTTGAATAGTTTAAAAAAAGTGCAAAGATAAAAAGAAGTAAAAATAGAACTCCACTTGAAAAAAAGGATTGGTGAGGCTGGGAAATAAATTTGTTATACCATGTTTTCATTATATAATCTCCTAAAAAAATTAAGAGATTATATAGAGTTTAAAAACTAAAAACCTTGATTAGTGACAAGTTCCACAACAAGAAGTTCCAGTTGCATCTTTTATAGCAGACATTGCAGCTTCATAATTTGGCTCTTCTGTAATCTCTTCACAAATATCTTTATATACAATATTTCCAGAAGCATTAATAACAAAAATAGCTCTACAAGTAATACCTTTTAAAGGACCATCAGCAATTAAAACACCATAAGCATTTGCTAAATCTTTATTTCTAAAATCACTTCCAACTTTTAAGTTTTCAATTCCTTCAGTTGTACAAAATCTTCCCATTGCAAAGGGTAAATCCATAGATACAACTACGATTTCTGTATTTTCCATAGCAGCTGCTTTTTCATTGAATTTTCTAGTTTCAGCAGCACATACAGGAGTATCAAGTGATGGTACCACAACTACAACTTGTGCACACCCTTTTTCACCACCTACTTGGATTTCAGCTAAATCTTGTCCTACAACATTTACTATAGGTGCTTTATCTCCTACATTTAACTCATTTCCAGCTAATTGTACTTCATTACCTTTTAACTTTGTTGTTGCCATCTAAACTCCTTTATTAAAATTTATTGATTATAAGTTAATATAAATAAGAATAATCTTAATTAATTATAATATTTAAGCATAAAAAAAGAGTTGATCTAAAACAAGTTATTTTATGTTTATAGAGTTTTCCTCTAATAAAATTTTTTCTTCATCTATAAGTTTTGTAAGTGCTGCTTTAAATGCTTTTTTACTTATTCCAAACATATTTTTTATCTCTTCGGCATCACTTTTATAGGTAAAATTTAGCTTTCCAGAGTTATCTTTTAATATTGATAAAACTTTTTCACTATTATCATCACCTTTTTTTTGTCCAATTTTTTGTAAAGATAAATCTAATTTACCATCTTCTCTAACATTTTTGACATAAGCTTTTTTTACATCACCAATATTAATATTTTCGAAAATCTCGGTATGAAAAATCATTCCATCATATAAGTTATTTACAATTACTTTATATCCAAGGGGAGTTTTTGAGTAAAGTAAGATTTTAACCTCATCATTCTTTACTAAATTATTTATATCTTTACTAAAAAATTGTGAAAACTTTTCTGTTCCAATTAATCTTTGAGTTTTTTCATCTTCAATAACTCTTAGTACTTTTCTCCCACCTACATTAAAAGAGGAGCTTTGTCTGTTTTTAGGAACTAACAAATCTTTTGCAAGTCCAATATCAACAAATGCACCAAATTTTGCTGTATCAACTACTTCTAAACAAGCAAACTCATCTTTCATAGCATATGGTTTTAAAGTTGTTGCTATTAATCTATCTTCTGAATCTGTATAAATAAATACCTCAATTAAAGAACCTATTTGCATATCACTTTTAATATATACATTTGGTAATAAAACTGATTCTTCATCCAAGGCTTCTAAATAAAAACCCTGCTCTGCTGTTCTTACTATTTTTAGAGTATTTATAACTCCTAATTTTATATGTTCATTCAATGTGGTTATTCCGTTTCTTTTTTAATTTTTTGTATTATATCTTAATAGTTTCTATTTTAATAAAGCTTTTAAATTTAACCACATAATACCTATATATTCATGTAGTGCCATATTTGTTTTTTCTAGCTCTCTAACACTTAGAAATTTCTTTGAATCTAACTCTTTTACTGTAAAACCTGTTGGTGCAGGAATAGGATTTAAACCCTCACTTTTAAAGATTTTCATAGATCGAGGCATATGGGAAGCTGAAGTTACCAAAATAAAATCTTCACCTTTTACAATATTTTTTATACTTCTAGCCTCTTCAATTGTATCTCTTGGCTCTTCTTGCATAATAATATCATCACTACTAACCCCAAGTTTTATTAGTCTCTCTTTTGCTTCAAGTGCTTGAGTTTTACTCAAGTGTCCCTTATATCCTGATGTTACTATTTTCAAACTATCAATAGTTTGATACAATTTTAAAACCTCATAAGCTCTTGCTTCAAAATCTCCACCTAATAATAAAACATATTTTATATCTTTTATATTATTAGTTTTTTCAATTTTTTCATATTTGCTCTCTAACTTATTAATTAACATATTAGAAAATCCAGAGTATGAAAATAAAAAACTACAAACTAATGATAAAAATATAAAAAACTTAGCTTTTTTAAAACTATTAAAAACCAAAAATATAAATCCTAAAAGAAGTAATACAAAAATTAAACTATAAGGCTCCAAAAAAAATGATATAAATTTTTTTAAAATAAAATCCATCTACTCTCCCAATAAAAATGAACAATATCCAACAACACTTGATTTATCTTTTGTTCTTTCATAACTTGTTTTATAATCTAAAAATTTTATATTTAGATTTTTCTTCTTTGAGGCTTTTAATAAAGCCTTAACTCCAACTTTTCCACAAGCTTCACAATTTTCTAAAGCTTTTTCATCTTGATTTTTAATTGCTAAAATAGTTTTTTCATCTAATATATTTGCCTCTTCTAATGAGTAAAAATGACTTAAATCTGTACTTATTACTAGTAAATTATCTTTATCATTTAATAACTCTTCCAATAATAAACTCAAACTATTAAAATCTATTTTTCCATATATTATCTCTACAACTTTAGTATTAAAATAGTTTTTTATAAATGGCATTTGTGTCTCTGTAGAGTGCTCCATATGGGCATTTTCATCAAAACTTAAGCATGAATATTTGTTTAATAACTCTTTTGAAAAGTCTAAATCCATATCAATATCTCCAAAAGGAGTCTCATAACTATCAAATAAAGCGATTGATGCACCATTTAAATAGTAGCTATGTGATGGACCTATTACAATAACTCTTTTATAATCATATTTTTCACATAAAGCATAAGCTTCATTGGCTACATTTCCACTATAGATATAACCAGCATGGGGTGAGATTATGGCCCTTGGAATAAAATCAATACTTTTATTTAATCTATTTTGATTAAAAAATTGAAAATATTTTTCAAGTTCATCTTTTTTATCTGGATAAAAACTTCCAGAATAATTCATTTTGTTTTTACTCATTAAGAAGTTTTTTCAACTTGATAAGTATAAATCTCAGGAAAATAATTAAGTGTATCAAACTCTAATCCAGCTTTTAAACATAAGTGTTCAAAAAACTCATCAAAACTTGGAAGCTCTTCCCAAACTTGGGGTAAAAATGTAGCTTGATTTTGCTCTTTTTTTAAAATTACACCATCAATACCTGGTCTAATTTTCTCTCTCAACTCTTCAACTGAATCATAAATTACTATTTTTGGAACACTTAAGATTGAGACTTCAATTTTAATCTCTTCAAACTCTTGTTTTGAAAGTGGCTGAAACCTAAAATCCCTAAATGCAGCACATTGTGCATTGTGAATAACATCATCTATCAATTTCTTATTAGCTTGTAATGAACCCATACAACCTCTTAATCTTCCATCAATTTTTAGTGTTACAAAACAAGCACGAATATCATTTAAAAAGTTATAATTGGATTCTAACTCAACTATATCAATTAATGATTTATTTAAAAGTTCTTCTTCTATAGCCTTTTTTGCTATATCTAAAAGAATAGGATAAGACATATTCACTCCTTATTTAATCAAATCTTTTATTACTTCCACAAAACCTTCACTATAATTTACACAGGATACAACTCTATAATCGCTTATTCCCAAATCATCAGCAACTTCTTTATACTCAATATCTAATTCAAATTTTGTTTCTGAATTATCAATAATAAAAGCAATTGGATATATCAACACTTTTTTATTTTTTAACTCTTTTAATCTATCTTCAAGTGATGGAGTTAACCATTTCATAGGTCCAACTTTTGATTGGTAAGCTAAAGAGATAGATTCAAAATTTATTCCTTTTTTCTCTAAAATATTTGATAAAATTTTTACATGTTCATTTACTTGTTTTTCATAAGGGTCACCTGCATCAACTATTTTTTGAGGTAAACCATGGGCTGAAAAAATAAGATTATATGAAGAAAAATCCTCAACTGTAGCTAAAATATCTTTTACTATTTGATTATTAAACTTTTCATTTTTATAAAAATGCTCTATGGTTTTTATATTAAAACTATCTTTAGCAATTTCTAAAAAATCTTCTAAAGACGATTTTGTTGTTGTAGTTGAGTATTGTGCATATAAAGGGAGTAAAGTTACATCTTTAATACCCTTTTGTTTTATTTGTTCAACACATTTAGCAGCAAAAGGTGGAGTATAACGCATAACTTGAAAAACCTCATACTCTTCAAGTTCATCATTTAATTTATCAACTAATTTTTCTGTTAAATCATTTATAGGAGAGTTTCCACCTATTTGTTCATAATTTTCCCAAGCAGAGTTTTTTCTACTTAAAACAATAATTGAAGCAATAATTGACCTTAAAATATCACTTTTGACAGTAATAATATTTTTATCATTAAACATATTTCTTAAAAACATTTCTAGCTCTTCTTTGTCCCTTGGACCACCCATATTTAAAAGAACTAAAGCTTTTGTTTTATTTTGTTTCATTACTTTCCAATTTTATAATTTCATCACTGCACCAAGATGCAAGGCTTATATCATGAGTAATTA
>CBFIGT010000068.1:0-11846 GCA_965662175.1 Arcobacter sp.
CAGTTTATATTCTAACACTTCTATCAGGTATATTTTTACCTTTGAATTTAATAGTTGGTTTTTTTGGAATGAATACAACTTCTTTACCTTTTACTGAGGGTAATGGGGGAACATTTTCTGTAATAAGTGTTTTAGTATTATCAGGTCTAATATCTACATTTTTAGTCTTTTTTATAAAAAAGAGAGGTTAGTATGTTTGATAATAATCTAGTTTATTCACTAATAGTAGTTGTTATTTCTTATGTTTTATATAGATTTACAAACTATTTTATAACTAAGATTGGTAAAAGTAAAAATATAATTCCTAAAAGAGTATTTTATGTTGTGAAGTTTTCACAATTTATTATATTTATACTTTTATTAATGGCCTTATCAATAATTTGGAATGTACAATTTGGTGGAATAATGGTATTTGCTTCATCAATTTTTGCAGTTATTGGTGTGGCTTTATTTGCCCAATGGTCGATTTTAAGTAATTTAACAGCTAGTATTATAATATTTTTTACATTTCCAGCTAGGGTAGGGGATAAAATAAAAATATTAGATGGAGATAACTCCATAACAGGAGAGATAAAAGAGATTTCTCTTTTTCAAATAGAGATTGTTGATGAAGAGCATAATGTAATTTTATACCCTAATAATTTATTTATTCAAAAACCAATAGTAAAAATAAAAAAAGAGAAAAAAGTTGTTATTGAGAGTATCTAAACTAAAAGTTTAGCTACTCTTTTTCCAAATAAAGTTTTGATAAAATTAATAACATTGTATCAATAGATTTTTTGGTTGTTGTTTCTTCTACCGTATGATAACCAATAGTTGGAATTTGTAGAGTTGTACCTTGAATTTCACCTTTTGTGGCATCAATTATTCTTCCTAACTCTGTAACTCCTAAAGAACCTTTTGTGTTATTTGAGGCCATTATATTTTCTAAATAGGCATCTTTATAGTGATAGTTTATACCATTTTCAATCACAATTTTTTTGATTTTAGCCTCTAAGGGTGACCTGAAATAGGCATTTTCATCTTTATTTCTTAGTACAATATCTAAGTGAGTTATATCCTCAACACTACTATATGGGCTTGTATCTAAAACCAATAACTCATTTGTACTTAAATCAAATCTTTTAAAATACTCTAATAAAAATCTCCAACTTTTCCCAGCCTCTTCACTTGCTGTAAAAAATGCAGTTCCTTGGTAACCTAATTGATACATATATATAATAACAGCAATAGAGATAACATTATCAAGTTGTGCTGAAACTAATCCATCATCACTAATTTCTAATGAATCCATAAAAGCAATAGCAGTACCTGGAAAAAGGTGGTCAAAACCATCAATTTTAAAAATAATATTATTTCTTCTATTACATAAAAAAGCATCTTTTATTGTACCAAGACCTAAATAACTCCCCGACCAAGGTTCATAAGCTTGAACTTTTTGATCCATAAATCTCATTTCAAAGTTTTTAAGCAGTTTTTCTGAGTTGGAATTTCCCCTTAAGTCAGCTTGGTTTTTTGCAATAAAAGCAGCATATTGAAACTCATTATGTCCTGTACAAATAAGTCCATGTCTATCAGCATGTCCTGAAATATAGCCACTTTTAGGGTCATTTCCTTTTGCAACTAAAACCCCATCATAATACTCTACATTTACATTAAGCTCTTCTAACTCTCTTTTTACTCTTATAAAAAAAGGATGTTCAGCTCCTACAACACTTGGTGTTCTAATTAATTGTTTTAAAATATCGTAAAATTTTTCCATTATTCTATTATCTCTTCATTATTTAATTCGTAAAATTCACTTTGTTTAATTGCATCTTCATTAAAATATTCCATTTTATTTTCAGCAATCTCTAGATTTCTAAATTTGGCAATATGAAAAATTGCATCTCCCTCTTGAACCAAAGGAATTTCAGATTTACCAATAATAACACCATCAAAAGGTGCAACAATAGGAAAAGTATCATCATCTAAAGGTTCATCAATATAAGCAATAACTTCACCCTCTTTAACAGTATCACCTAAAGCTTTTATGGTTCTTACCATTCCACTCTCATTTGTTCTAATCCAACGACTAGATTTTGATGTAATTGGAGTTTTTTTAGTTTTTCTAAGAACTTTTGGAAGCATATCATTCTCTCTTAGAACATTTATAATTCCTTTTACTCCAATTCTAATACAAGTTTCATCAAATCTTAAAGCTTCACCTGCTTCATAAAGTAAAATTGGAACTCCCATCTCTTGGGCTTCTGCTCTTAATGAACCATCTCTTAACTCAGAGTGTAAAATAACAGGTGCTTCAAAGGCTTTTGCTAATTTGAAAGTATACTCATTCTCTACATTTGTTCTAATTTGTGGTAAATTAGATTTATGAATAGAGGCTGTATGTAAATCAATTCCTAAATCACATTTTGAAACAACTTCATCAAAAAATATTTTTGCAATTCTACTAGCTATTGAGCCTTTAACACTTCCAGGGAAACTTCTATTTAAGTCTCTTCTATCGGGTAAATACCTTGAAAGTGTCATAATTCCATAAACATTTACAATTGGTACAAGAATTACTGTACCTTTTAATCTTTTTAAAATGTTTAGTTTTCTAACTCTTCTTATAATCTCAATACCATTTAATTCATCACCATGTATTGCAGCACTTATAAAAACAGTTGGCCCATTTCTTTTACCTCTTATTACTCTTATTGGTAAATGAGTTGGTGTATTATAAAGTTTTGGTAGTTCAAGATTTACTTTTATCTCTTTACCTTTTGGAATATTAACACCAGCTATAACTAATGAATTATTAGTTAAATTATGCTCCAATATTATCCTTTTTAACTCTTTTTTTCTTTTTAACAACTTCAGTTGGACAAGATGGTGTTACATTTGCTTCAATATAATCCATAATTTTGCCAGCAATATCAATTTGTGTAGATTTTTCAATTCCCTCAAGACCTGGACTTGAGTTAACCTCCATTACTAAAGGACCTCTTGATGATGGAATCATATCAACTCCACAAACTCCAAGACCCATATGTTTTGCAGCAGCTAAGGCTGTTGCTTTCTCTTTTCTTGTTAATTTATGAGCTGTTGCACTTCCA
This sequence comes from Arcobacter sp., assembly GCA_965662175.1. Lineage (GTDB taxonomy): Bacteria > Campylobacterota > Campylobacteria > Campylobacterales > Arcobacteraceae > Arcobacter. Next base: position 3,099 of record CBFIGT010000068.1, read on the forward strand.
CCTTGGTGTAAGTTTGACCTAAAATCACCCTCAGCACCTTGTCTTTTCATAGCACCAACAACCTCTCCATTTACAACAAGAACTCTAATATCAGCACCACCTGCTTCTTCTATGTATTCTTGAACAAGTAAGTTTACATCCATTCCATAAAATGCATCAAGTACTGATTTAGCAGCTTTTTCACTATCAACTAAAACAACACCAACACCTTGAGTTCCCTCTAAGATTTTAAGAACCAAAGGAGCTCCACCACTTAAGGCAATAACATCTTTTGCAGTTGATTTATTTGAAGCAAATACAGTTTTTGGCATATCAACACCATGTTTTGATAAAATCTGTAAACTTCTTAATTTATCTCTACTTCTAGCAATTGCTAAACTACCACTTGTAGAAAATACATCCATCATCTCAAAGTGTCTAACCATTGCAGTTCCATAAAATGTTCTACTAGCTCCAATTCTTGGAATAATAGCATCAGGAATTGGTAACTCTTCACCTTTATAGTTGATTCTTAGTTCACCTTTCATAATCTCTATTGCACATTTTAAATAATCAATAACTCTAACTTCCCAATTTTTCTGTTTTGCTGCTTCAACTAATCTTTTTGTTGAATAAAGACTTGAATTCCTTGATAATATGTATACTCTCATTTATTTTCCTTATAATCACTATTTAAATACTCTTTTGATACGTCAACTAAAAATCTATCATTTAAAAATCTTCTTCCAATAAGCATAGGAAATTTCATGTCTGCTCTATTTGTTAATGAGATTACACTCTTATATTTTTTCTTGAAAAATTTAACAGTAACTTTTATAGAAGCTCTTAATTGAACTTCACCATTTGAACTTTTTACTCTTTTTACTTTATATAATGGAAGGGTTAATCTTTTGCCATGATAAGAGGGATGAACTTCATCAAGTAGTGTAAAACTAACCATATCATTATCAATAATAATATCATCACAATGTAAAGCATTAGAGTCAGCACCCGTATCTACTTTAGCATCTAAATCAAACAATTCTAAATCAATAATTGAGATAGTTTCTTTTCTTCCAACAATTTTTTTTTCGATGACAAATTCCTTATATTTTTTTTAAATTATATCATAACCTTATATTAAAAAAATAGTATTTCTTTTTAAAATTTGTTTATTTCTTATTTATAAGCTTTTGGATAAAATAACTACTTTTTATAAAGAATTAAAAATTTTAAAGGTTTTATTAATGATGTTATTTTCACTAGCAATAATTGCTGGTTTTGTACTTTTGGTTTGGAGTGCTGATAGATTTGTTGAGGGAGCGGCATCAACTGCTAAACACCTTGGTATGCCAACTTTACTAATTGGTATTTTAATTGTAGGTTTTGGTACAAGTGCACCTGAGATGGTTGTTTCAGCAATTGCTGCATATGAGGGAAATCCTGAATTAGCAATAGGAAACGGTATTGGTTCAAATATTGTAAACATCTCTTTGATTTTAGGTGTGACAGCTCTTGTAGCTCCTATTACAGTTCATTCAAATATTGTAAGAAAAGAGATTCCAATACTTTTAGCTTTGGTTATTTTTAGTGGTATTTTACTTTTTGATGATAGTTTGACATTTTTTGAGGGAGTTTTATTAATCCTTGGATTTTTCTTTTTAATTGGATGGTCTGTATTTTCAGCTATACGAAATAAAGGTGATAATTTAGAGGAAGAATTAGAAAGTGAGTTGGAAGAGCATAGTATGAGCTTAAAAACTGGAATTATTTGGCTAGTAATTGGTTTAATTTTATTAATAGCAAGTTCTAGAGTTTTAGTTTGGGGTTCTGTTGGTATTGCTCATGAGTTTGGAGTTAGTGATTTAATAATAGGTTTAACAATTGTAGCTCTTGGTACATCATTACCTGAATTAGCAGCTTCTGTAATTGCTGCTAAAAAAGGTGAACATGATATAGCAATTGGAAATGTTGTTGGTTCTAATATGTTTAATATTTTAGCTGTAATTGGTATAGCAACTGTAATTTCTCCAATGGAAGCTATAAGTCCTGATGTATTAAATAGAGATTGGCTTGTTATGTTAGTTTTAACTTTAGTTTTATTATTTATGGCTTATGGCTTTAAAGGTAAGAATGGAAAAATAAATAGAGTTGAGGGAACAATTTTATTAATCTCTTATGTTGCATATAATATTTATATTGCATCTACAATTATTAATATTTAATATTTTAGGCTACAATATAGACTTATAAAATAGTAAAAGTAGTATATTATGGATGATGAAAATCTATGGCAAAAAAGATATGAAAGAGAAAAAAAATCTAGAAAAGAGGCTGAAAAACTTTTAGAAGAGAAAAGTTATGAATTATATCATTTAAATGAAAACTTAAAAAAGAAAATTGATGATGAATTAATAAAAAGTAGAAAAAGAGAAAGATTTTTAGCTGAGCAATCAAAATTAGCAAGTATGGGCGAAATGATTGGAAATATTGCCCATCAATGGAGACAACCATTAAGTGCAATAACCACATCAACAAGTGCTGCACAAATAAAAAAAGAGCTTGGTATTTTAGATGAAGATGAATTAGATAAACTTTTTCTACAAATAATTCAAAAGGCCAATTTCCTATCAGAAACCATAGATGATTTTAGAAATTTTTTCAAAGTTGATAAAGAGAAGATTAATTTTAATATATTAGATATTGTGGAAAATGTTAAGAGCATAGTTCATAGTATGTATCAAAATAATGATATTGAGTTGATTCAAAGTGAAGTTTTTTTGGATATTAATTATTATGGATTTCCAAATGAATTATCACAAGTTCTTTTAAATCTACTAAATAATGCAAGGGATGTTTTATTAGGGAAAGATATTAAAGATAAAAAAGTAAAAATAGAGATAGAAAAAATTTCTAATAAAATTATTATAAAAGTTTTTGATAATGGAGGAGGTGTTCCTCTTCCTATAATAGATAAGATTTTTGAGCCATATTTTACTACAAAACATCAAACTCAAGGTACAGGTATTGGATTATATATGAGTAGAGAAATCATAAAAAATCATTTTTATGGGGAGTTACATATTGAAAATAACTACTTTACAATTGAAAATCAAAGATATTTTGGAGCATGTTTTAAAATCGAATTAAAATCGAATTAAATAAGAGTTTCTTTTTCTATTTTAGGCTTTAATTTTTAATGTAAAGTTAGTTAATTCTTCCATAAGCAATATTGTACTTAATTAATTATTTATTTAGCTTTATAAATTATGTGAAATTATTAATTAAATAAAATAAATAGAATTAAAGGATATTAATATTAGAATAATTAATAATTATACAATATAGGATACCAACTTACAGTGATACTATTTTCATGAAATTTTTTTTTACTAAGAACTTAATTATATTTATTAGCTCTTTTTTTTCATTATTATTATTGTTTTTAATTTATAGAGACAATATACATTTTATTTTTTATTTTACTATATTATTTATAATCTTTTTTTACTTTTTTTATAGAAGTGAAAAAAGAAATAGTGAACTTATAAAAAATTTAGAGTTAGAAAAGTTAAAGTTTGAGAAGCTTTTAGATACAAATTTAGAGGGTATACATCTTTTAGATAAAAAAGGAAATGTTATATTTTGCAATAAAGGTTTTGCAAATATGCTTGGATACTCTTACGAAGAAGCAAAAAAACTAAATATATCTAATTGGAATAATAGTGCAAAAAATAGAGAAGAAGAGTATATAAATGTTGCACTTAAAAATGATGGAATAAACAATTATAATACCCATAATATAAAAAAAGACGGAACACAAATTGATGTAAATGTAAATGCTACAAATATAGTTTTAGATGGAAAAGAGTATTTTTATGCTTCATCTAGGGATATTACCAAATTATTAGATTTACAAGAAAAAGCAAAGTTAACACAAAACCTTAAAAAAACTCAAGAACTAGCTAAAATATGTAGTTTTTCACATGATTTACAAAGTGATGAGATTTTGTTTAGTGACTATTTTTATAAACTATTAAATATAGAGAAAGATAAAAAAATACTCTTTTCTGATTTTTTAAATATGATTCATCCTGATGATGTTTCAAAAGTAGAAGAAGCTAGATTAAAAAATGAAACTGAAAACTATAATTTTGAGCTTGAGTTTAGAGTTTGTACTTCTGAGGGCTTAATAAAGTATATTTATGCAAATTGGCAAAATATAAAAAATGAATCAAAAGTTATCTTTGTTGAGGGATATTTACAAGATGTTACAGAAAAAGAGATATCTAAAAAAAGAGATAAATTACAAAGTAAACTAGTATTAAAACAAAATAATGATTTGCAAGAAAAAAATGAGATTATTAGTAAATATGTAATTTTATCAAGTACTAATTTAGATGGAGTTATTTTAGAAGTTAGTGATGCTTTTTGTAAGTTAAGTGGCTATTCAAAAGAGGAACTTATAGGTAAAACCCATAGAATGGTTAGACATAAAAATACATCAGATGAACTAATTTCATCAATTTGGAATAAAATTACAAATTTGAAAACTTGGCAGGGAATTATTGAGAATAGGGCAAAAGATGGTACGAGCTATTTTGTAGATGCAACAATTTATCCACAATTTAATAAAAATGGTGAACATGTGGGATATATCTCAACAAGAGTTGATATAACTCAAAACATCTTAGCTCAAAATAAGCAAAAAGAGCAAGAGTTAATGCTTATTCAACAAAATAGATTAGCCCAATTAGGTGAAATGATATCAATGATTGCACACCAATGGAGACAACCATTGACAATATTAGTATCAAAATTAGATAAACTAAAAGTTTTAAAAGAGCTTGATATGTTAGATGATGAAACTTTTAAAAATCAACATCAATCAATACGAAAAAATATTGAGCATATGTCTAGTACAATAGAAGATTTTAGAAATTTTTATAAAGAGGATAAAGAGAAAAAAGATTTTAATTTAGCAAAAACAATTGATAGTATGTTGGAGTTAATTGGTATTGATATTTATAAAAATAAGATAAGTTTAGATGTTAAAATTGATGAGAGCTTAATAATACACTCAAATGAGAGCGAGTTAAAACAAGTAATATTATCTTTAGTTTCAAATGCAAAAGATGCACTCTTAAACAATAATAAAGAGAATAAGTATGTAAAAATTTATACACTTTTAGAAAATAAAAGAGTTTTTATATTTGTTGAAGATAATGCAGGTGGAATACCCCTTAATATTCAAGATAAGGTATTTGAACCATATTTCACTACAAAAAGTGATTTAAATGGAACAGGATTAGGTTTATATATGGCTAAAATGGTTGTTGAAAAATCTTTAAATGGTATAATCACATTTGAAGTAAATAAAGTTGGTACTATATTTAAAATTAGTTTACCTTTTGGAGAAAAATAAATGAATTATATTAAAGAACTTAAAGAAGTAGCAATTGATAAAAAATTGCTGATAGTTGAAGATGAACTGGAATTAAATAGTGAATTAGCAGATTTATTTGATATTTTTTTCACAGATGTAGATACATCTTTTGATGGTGAAAATGGGCTTCAAAAAATTTTAGAAAATGATTATGATGTAGTATTAAGTGATATTGATATGCCAATTTTAAATGGTATTTCAATGATTGAAAAAGCAAAAACAAAAAAAGAGAATCTTTCGTTTATTATATTATCTGGAAGATTAGGTGAACATAGTGATGATTTTGAAAAATTAAATATCAAATATACTTGCGATAAACCATATGATTTAGATTTGCTTTTCTCTCAATTAATAGAAATATTAGGGAGTAAAAGTATAAACTAAATATTTAAAGACTTTTAAGCTGGTAGATACTATATTTTTACTTTATATCTTACATTTCTACCAGCTGTGCCTTCAACTTGTTTAAAATTTGGGTAATCTTGATGCTGCTATATCCATTTAATAATTCTTTCTTTCATGTTTAATCCTTAAAACGAATAATTAGCATATTAGTATCATAATATGAGCCGATTAAAGCTTATAATCGTTTCATTTTAAATTAAGATGGAGTAGTAATAAAAAAACACTGTTTCAAATATCTCAAAATATAGTGTTATTGATAGTAGAGCTGTAAAAAAGTGTGCAATATGACTAACAAAAACACTAGATATTGACAACTAAAATTTAAAAGTTTGATTTGTAAATGTTGAAGATGTTAAAAGAAATATCATAGACAGTAATTACTATTTCTTAATATTAAATTTTATTGAAAATTTGATAAACCCACAATAATGGTGCGGATAACTGGATTTGAACCAGCACGAGTCTCCTCATGAGCCCCTCAAGGTGGAATGCCATCCCATAAAATGGTACTTTGCAAGCCAACCGAGAAAACACCGAGAAAAGAAACTTAGATGAATCTTAAGCCATTTCTATCAGCGCATTAAACACGCTAGCTTTGTTTTTCGCTTTTTCTTGCTTGTGTTTATCTCCTAGACAATCTAGATTGTAATGCTCATCTATTATTCTAGAACCTTTAGCATGACCAACAACTTCTTGAATATCTTCTAATGAAATTTTATCAGATTGTCTCATCATACTTACATAAGTTCTTCTCATAGCATATAATGTTTTATATTCAATTCCAATTTCTTCAAGAAATGGCTTAAAATGATAATCTGTAATAGTTTTAGATTCTTTAAATGGCTTCCCATCCTTTGAGATGAAAAGCCACTCTTTAGACATTCTAAACATTTCAAATCTCTTTAGTAAATCAACTGTTTCTGGAAATAAGTAAATCTCTCTCAAGTGATTTTTGTTTTGATGTATTACTTCATTTGATTCTGTAATAACACCTTTTGAAATACTTCTTTGGATTTTAAAGAAACCTCTTTGTAAATTAAAGTCATCCCACTTTAATCCCATAGCTTCACCAGTTCTTAGTCCATATTTAATAGATAGTTCAAGAAATACTTTTAACCAGCCTTCTGATCTATCAAGCATTTCTTTTACTTCTGATACGGCATAAGCTTGAGTTGTTTTAATAGTCTTTTTAAATTGATGTTTTTGCACAGCTCTAGCTCTAACAATATTCTTTTTCATTAGTTCTTCATCGTGAGCAGTTTCTAAAATATTACATAAAATATTTTTAGTTCTTTTTGCTCTATCGTATGAATACCTTTTTGAAATAGAATTAAAAAACTCTAGTAAATCTAAAGCTGTAATATCTCCTATCTCAAAATTTTTAAAATAGGGTGCAATAACTTTATCTAATATTCTTTCATACTCTTTCTGAGTTTGAATACCTCTATTATAAGAATCACTTCTCAAAACCCTTAGTCCAAAATCTCTAAAACTAATAGTATTAAGAGATTCATCTTTTATATTTAAAATATTTAAAAGAACTTCCATAGGATCTTGCTTCTCCATCCACTTTTTAGTTAATGGAGTTGCTTTTTTACCTAGGCTTTTTTTATAATGCTTACCGTTAATAGTTCCTTGAACATAGATAGTTTTTGTATCTTTTCTAACATAAAAAGAACCATCAGAGCAAGCCAATTGTTTAAACATCTACTACTCCTTATTGAGCTTTAAAAGCTGTAAAGCAGTAGCCTTTGAGATGTAGATTTTACCATTTTCTTTCCAAAAATCAACTTCTAATTCAAAGTTATTTATTAAGTTCATTCTAATCGCTTGTCTTGATAGTCCTGTTCTCTCCTTTACAAAAGAAAGTGCAACTTTATCAGGAAATAGACTTTTTAATATTGCTCTTTGTTCTAAAAGTAAATTTTTGATTTCTATATATTCAGAAGTAGTAATATGATTCATCATGCTATCACTCCTTCAATTATTGGCTCATAGGTTTTTGTTTTAACTTCAATGAAATTACCTGATTCATGCTGTTTTTCATAAGATGTTTTGTTTATAAAATTCAATTTATAAAGTTCATAATGTAATATTATTTCTAAAATAATAGTATCTTGAAATAATTCATTTTTATTTTTAATTTTATAATCAATCGGCAACACAATATAGTTGATTTTTATACCATTAAAATTAAAGATGTAATCTAAATTTAGGTTAATAATTTTTACTTCATCTGTAAAAACTACAATTTCTTTATAATCAAAATTTTCAATTTCTTTTAGTATTAGTTCAGAACATACTCGTAATTTATGATAAGAGTTTTCATCTATTTTATTTATGTAGATCATTTTGTATCCTCGTATAATTTTCATATGAATACATAATCTAGTTTTCAACTAAATAATATATTCTGTTAAGATTGAAGTACTAACTTCAAATCTTTAATTTTTTACAGTTTATGACTTTTGATAAAACAACATTTTTATCCTTGTAGATGTAAATTTATTACATACTTCATCAAGTAAAGCCAGTTGATATCTTTAGTTGTTAATCACTTATTTAAAAGCTGTAAGGGTAGCTGTTAGCACCTATTACATATAGATTAACGAGGCTGTGAATTCTAAAATTATTTATCTTTTGGTAAATGATTTTAGACAACTAAAGATTACATAAAGGATGAAACAGATGAATTATGTAGGTATTGACATAGCAAAAACTTTTCACGTTGTAACCATCATTGATGAGAATGAAGTTAAAGTTTTTAAAAAAGCATTTAGAGTTGAGAATGATATAGATGGGTATATTAGTTTTATTGAAAAACTAGATACAGTTTCATCAGATAAAACAAACTTCCTTATAGGTCTTGAAGCTACAGGCGTATACGGTGAAAATCTTTTAGAATTTTTGATGTCAAA
>CBFIGT010000069.1:0-11751 GCA_965662175.1 Arcobacter sp.
ATAAAATATTTTTACATATGTATACTCAAGTTGATAACCCAAAATTTAAAATAATTGAAAATATTTCAGAAAAAAACATCTCTTATATAAAATGGGAGTTTATTTTTTCTTTTAAAAATAGTAAAAATATTGAGAGTTTTACAGGTGTAAGTAGAGTTTTGTTTAGTGAAAATAGAAAAGTCATTTTCCATGAAGATTTTTGGGATAGTTCAGAGAATTTATATGAAAAGATTCCTATTTTATCTTTTTTTATGAAACTAATAAAAAGAAAATTATCAAATTGAAAACAAAACTATTTTATCCACTAATTGCGATGCCTTTGGCAATATTAGGTGTTCCTTTATATATATATTTACCAACATACTATGCAACAAATATAAATCTTAGTTTAAGTAGTGTTGGCATTTTATTATTTATTGCAAGATTAACAGATGTGATTAGTGATCCCTTTTTTGGATATATAAGTGATTATTCTCAAAAAACATTTGATAGTAAAAAACCTATTATGATAATTGGTTTAATAATATTGATTTTATCTTTTTATTTACTAATAAATCCAAATAAAGAGTATGCTAGTTTTTACCTTTTTCTATGCTCTATTTTAGTATATGGTGGCTGGAGTATGATAAATATTCCTTATCTTAGTTGGTCTGCTGAAATAACTACAAACTATTATGAAAAAAGTAAATTAAATGCTTCAAGGGAATTATTCACAATATTAGGATTAATAACAGCTTTATTGATACCATATTTTTTAAATAGTAGTGAAAATTTAGAAAAAACATTAAATATTTTATTTATTACATTTATACTCTTAATAATACCATTTTTCACAATATCACTATTTTTTATAAAACCCAAAATAATAAAAAAAAGTGAGAACTATAGTTTTAAAGATATAAAAAATCTATATAAAACTATTCCCAAACTAAAAAATTTACATTTAGCATATTTTTTAAATAATACAGCAAATGCATTTCCAGCAACTCTTTTTTTACTCTATATTGCAACTGTTATAAAAGAAGAGAGTTTTAGTGGTTTAGTTTTAATCTCTTATTTTATAGCAGGTGTTCTAGCTCTTCCTATTTGGATAATATTATCTAAAAAAATAGCTAAAATAGATATTTGGAAATACTCTATAATCTTAGCATCATGTGCTTTTATTTTTATTCCATTTTTAAATGAAAATGATTTAGTTCTTTTTATTATAATCTCAATTATTTCAGGTTTATCTTTGGGTGCTGATATAACATTTCCAAGCTCAATTCACTCAGATATAGTACAAAAAAACAGTAATGAACATACAGGTTTACTCTTTGGAATATGGTCTATGATAAGTAAGATTTCCTTAGCTTTTAGTATTGCCTTTTCATTTATAATATTAGATTTTGTAGATTTTGATAAAACAAATAGTTCCCAAATTGCTATTTTTACAATAATGATTTTATATGGAGTTATGCCTATTATATTAAAAGTTTTTTCATTATTTATTATAAAAAACTATAAAGAATAATTAATTAAGTATTAAACGACATAAACTAACTATTAATTTTGCTTATTTTTAAGGATAATTCATAATCTTAACTATATTAAAACAATAAATAGTAATAAGAGAATGGAAATTATTAATGAAAAATGAAAATGAAAAATTAAATATCGCTGTTATTGGTGCTGGAATAAGTGGCTTAGCTTCTGCTTATTTATTAAGTAAAAAACATAATGTGGATATTTATGAAAAAGAGAATAGATTAGGTGGACATGCAAGAACAACTATGGTTAAAGAAGAAAATAAAGAGTTCGGTGTAGATACCGGTTTTTTAGTTTTTAATCATGAAACATATCCACTTCTTACAAAGCTATTTCAAGAGCTAGATGTAAAAATAGAAAAAAGTAATATGAGCTTTGGTTTTTGGGATAAAAAATCAAACAAAGCTTACAATGGTGAATCACTAACAGGTATGTTTTTTCAAAAAAGAAATATTTTTTCATTTAGTCATTATAGAATGATTTTTGATATTTTAAAATTTAATACAAATGCAAATATAGATGTTTCAACAAATAGTTTAAGTGAAGATATAACATTAGAAGAGTATTTAAAACCCTACTCAAAATATTTTATTGAGAGATATTTATACCCAATGGGAGCATCTATTTGGTCAACACCATCAAATAAAATGAATGAATTTCCAGCTCGTACTTTTTTACAATTTTTTAAAAACCATGGATTATTAGGAGTTAATACCCAACACCAATGGCTAACTGTTTCTAATGGTTCTATAAATTATGTAAATAAAATATCAAAAAAAATATCAGGTAATATATTTTTAAATTCAAATATAAAATCTGTCAAAAGAGAAGAGAATAGTGTTTTAATTACTTTTAATAATGGGGAAACAAAAAGCTATGATAAAGTAGTATTTGCAAGCCATGCACCTGATACTTTAAATATCTTAGCTGATTCAAGTGATGATGAAAAAGAGATATTATCTTGCTTTAAATATAAACAAAATAGCGCCCTACTTCATAATGATAAAACAGTTTTATATCCAAATAAAAAAATCTACGCAGCTTGGAATTATAAAACAAATGGTAATGATAATAGCGTAACACTCTCATATTGGATAAATGTACTACAAAATCTAAAAACAAAAAAAGATTATTTTGTATCTTTAAATGAGATTGATAATGTATCAAATGCAATAGAAAAAATAGAGTATGAACATCCACAATTTGATAAAAAAGCCATAAAAGCACAAACAAAAAGAGATGTGATAAATGGTAAAAATAATACATATTTTGCAGGTGCATATTGGAGATATGGATTTCATGAAGATGGATTATATAGTGCAAATACTATTGCAAAAGAGTTTGGATGTGAGTTATGAGTCATAGATTTTTAGATGGTGAAATTTATCATAAAAGATTTAGTCCAAAAACCCATAGTTTTAACTATAAATTTTTTATGTTAGATATTGATTTAGAAAATTTTGATACTCTAAAAAATAGATTATTCTCTATAAATAAATTTAATATATTTTCATTTCATACTAAAGACCACTTTGGAAATAAATCAAACTTTTTAGAAAATGTTGATTATTTATTAAAACATTTTGATATTGATAAATCATCTAAAATGAGATTTATAACACTTCCCTCAATTTTGGGATATGTTTTTAATCCAATTAGCACTCTAATTATCTTTAAAGATAATACTCCAACACATCTAATAGCTGAAGTTCATAACTACAATGGAGGAAGGGTTTTATACCCTTTAGAGCTTGAAACAAGTGATAATAAGCTTTTCAAAGGTAAAACAAAAAAAGATATGTATGTTTCACCTTTTTTTAAAAGAGATGGGGATTATGAGATAAGTTTATATATAAATGATGAAGATTTTAGACTAAACATAAAACTTTTTGAAAATGGTGTAAAAATGCTTACATCTACTTTTAGCGCAAAAGAGATGGAGTATTCAACAAAAAATATAAAAAAACTATTTTTTAAACATAGTTTTTTAACTATTTGGGTGGTAACTAGAACATTAGTTCAAAGTTTCAAATTAAAACTAAAAGGACTAGCTTGGAATAGTCCTATAAAACAAGATCAAATGAGGAGGTTATAATGAATTCTTTTTGGAATAAAATGGGAGATAAATATTTATCTAAAATAAAAAAAGGTAGTCTAGAGGTAAAATTTAGTAACAATGTAGTAAAAAAATATGGTGATGGTAGTGAACCAAAAGCCGCAATAACACTACATAATGGAAATCTATTTAAAAGATTAACACTATTTGGAGATATTGGTTTTGCTGAAAGTTATATGGACAAAGATTTTGATTGTGATAACTTAACAAATGTAATTAAAATAGCGCTTGTAAACTCAAAAGAGTTAAACACAAAAAGTGAAGATGAAAAAAAGTTCTCTTTATATAATCTATTTCCTGTTGTAAATAAAATCAAACACTATATGAGAAAAAACTCAAAAACAAAATCAAGAAAAAATATTTCACAACATTATGATTTATCAAATGACTTTTTTAAACTTATGCTTGATGATACAATGATGTATTCAAGTGCTGTTTTTGAGCATGAAAATGAAGATTTATATGATGCACAAAAAAGAAAAATCGATATTTTAGCTAGTAAACTAAAGCTAAAAGAGGGTTCAAAAGTTTTAGAGATTGGTTCAGGATGGGGTGCTATGGCTATGCATTTAGTAAAAGAGCATAAATGCGATGTTACTACATTAACCCTTTCAAATGAGCAAAAAAAACTTTGTGAACAAAGATTTATGGAAGAAAAAATTGAAGAATCTATTAATATCATGTTAAAAGATTATAGGGATATGAAGGGTAAATTTGATGCAATAATTGCAGTTGAAATGTTTGAAGCAGTTGGTCGTGAATATTTTGATATTTTCTTTAAAAAATGTGAAGAACTTTTAAGTGAAGATGGTGTTTTAGTTATGCAAATAATAACTATGCCTGATCAAAGATATAAATCATACTCAAAAGGAACTGACTTTATTCAAAAATATATTTTCCCAGGTGGTCACTTACCAAGTGTTGGAAAAATATTGGATGTAACATCTAAGCATACAAAACTAAACCTATTACATATGGATGATTTTACAGAGCATTATGCAAAAACACTAAATGTTTGGCATGATAATTTTATAAAAAAATTAGATGAAGTTAAGAACTTAGGTTTTGATGAGTATTTTATTAGAATGTGGCAAATGTATTTATGTTATTGTGAAGCTGGTTTTTTAACAAGAAATATTAATCTTGTTCAAATATCATTTACAAGATACCAAAATATGGGATTAAACAAAGGCTTAGTAGCATAGAAAGAGTTTAAAATGAAAGATTTTGATAGATTTTGGATTGTTGGAGGAAGTTCAGGTATAGGGCTTGAACTTGTAAAAATATTACTTAATGATAAAAAAAAAGTTATAGTAAGCTCTAGAAATGCAAGCACAAATGCTGAACTAAAATCTTTAAAAAACTCTTATGGTAATAATATATCATTAGTTGATTTGGATGTAACAAAGAGTATAAATAAAGAAACTATAGAAAATATTTGGAATATTTTTGCTGGAATTGATATTTGGATTTATAATGCAGGTGCTTATGAAATAATGGATATTAACACTTGGGATAAAGATAAATTTGATACTTTAAATAAAACAAACTATTTGGGTGTAATAAATATTATGGTTTTATTAAAAGAGTATTTTTTAAATCAAGGCCATGGTAAATGGATATGGAATTTAAGTATCTCATCTTATTTTGGCTTACCAAAAGGTGGAGCTTATTCAGCTCCAAAAGCAGCTTTATTAAACCTAGCTCAATCAATTCAACCAGAACTAATAACAAATAATATTCATCTACAAGTAATAAACCATGGCTTTGTAAAAACTAGATTAACATCAAAAAATAAGTTTGAAATGCCACAACTAATGACAGCAATATTTGCAGCAAATAAAATATATGAACAGATTTCTAAGACAAATAAGTTTGAGATTAGATTTCCATTTTTATTAAGTATGTTTTTGAGGTTTTTATCCCTATTACCATATAAAATCTCTTTGGCAATAACAAAAAAGATGCTTTAATATTATGAAAAAACTAATTTTTATAATTTTAATTCCTATTTTTGCCTTTTCAAATACTATTTTTCCAAAAGAAGTTGCTTATGTAAATATAGAAAAATTTACAGGATTATGGTATGAAATAGCAAGAACTTATAACAGTTTTGAAGAGGGTTGTATTGCACCAACAGTTGAATACACAAAAACAAAAGCAGATGAATTAAAAGTTCAAAATAGATGTTTTACAGATAAAATTGGTGGTAATCTAAAATCTTATGAAGGTCTTGTAAAACCTTTAAATAAAAATTCATTATCAACTTTAAATAAAACATATTTTTGGATTTTTTCAAAAGATTATAAAATAATATATTTAGATGATTATCAAACAGCTATTATGAGTGATGAAAAACTAGAAAATCTTTGGATTATAAGTAGAGAACCAGAGTTAAAAGAGGAAAAATTAAAAGAAGTTCTTACTATTTTGGATAAATATATTGATACTAAAAAACTAATATTTCCAAAACAAGATAAAAAAGGAAAATACAAATGAGATTAAAAATTATAATTTTTGTTTTAATAACAACACTATTTACAGGATGTACAAGCATGAAACTAGAAGATTTTGATAATAAAACACCGGAATTTATTCCACAAGAGTATTTCAATGGAAAACTAACAGCTTATGGTTTAGTTAAAAATAGAAGTGGTGAAATTATAAGAACATTTAAAGGAACATTAATTGGTTCTTGGGATGAAAATGGAGTTGGAACCTTAGATGAAAAATTTGTTTACGATGATGGTGAAAAACTAACAAGGGTTTGGACTTTAAAACCAAATGGACACAAAAGTTTTGATGCAACAGCAGGTGATATAATAGGAACAGCAAAAATGCAAGCAAATGGAAATACTCTTATGCTAGATTATGTTATGGAAGTACCATATAATGATTCAACTATAGAAATAAGTGTAAAAGATTGGCTTCATTTACAAGAAGATGGTGTGATTATAAATCACTCAAAAATGAAAAAATTTGGTTTTGTAGTTGGTGAATTAGTTATCACTATTATCAAAGATTTTGAAAGAGCCTCAGACCTTTAGGTCTGAAAACTCTAATTAAGGTCTATAAACTTTTATATTTGTAAAGTTTTTAGCATCTTTTAAATATTGAGCATGAAGTTGACTTAAAATTCCTTTATCACAATAAAAAAGATATTGTTTATCTTGAGGAAGTTTTTCAAACTCTGATTTTAATTTATAAAATGGTATTTTTATAGTTTCACAAGAAGTTTCTATACACTCATCATTTTGTCTAATATCAATAACAGTATACTCTCCACTTGATAAATCACTTACAACTTCCATTTGACCAATATCACTAATATCAAGATCAATTTGGTCAACATTTATAAAAACAGCATTTTCAACAGCTTTATCTAAAACAGAATAGTCAAACTTTGAAGCCTCTTTTTCCATTCTTTCATAAGAGCCATGGGTTACTGGATTTTTTGAGATTACACCACAATATTCAGGCATAGACTCAGCAAATCTTCTAGTTCCAATTTCATCAGCAATTGCCATTATTTCAGGTTTATTCATAGTTGATAAAGGTCTTAATACAAGCTTATTTGTAGCTTGGTCTATCAAGGCTAAATTTCTAAGCGTTTGACTTGATACTTGAGCTACACTCTCCCCTGTTAATAAAGCATCAATTTTCATCTCATCAGCTATTTTTTCAGCTGCTTTTAGCATAACTCTTTTTAGAGTAACTCCCATATAAGTTTCATGCGTTGAATTAAAAATTTCTGTTACAACATCATCAAAAGGTACAGAAATAAACTTGATTCTATGTGAACTGCCAAATTTATTCCATAAATAATAAGCCACTTGTTTTACCCCTATTTCATGAGCAACTCCACCTAAATTAAAGAAAATAAAGTGAGTTTTTATACCTCTTTTCATAGTTAAGTATGAAGCAACAGTTGAATCAAAACCACCTGACATCAAAGATAAAATATCTCCTTGCGTACCAAGAGGAAAACCACCTAATCCTTTATATTTGTTTGTAATAATATTTAGTTGATTATTTAAAAGTTCAAGATTTATAGTAAATTCAGCACCTTTTAGTTTTACCCCTTTTGTTTTAGGGTTTTTAGCTAACATAAAACCACCAACACTTTGTTCAACATCAACTGATTTAAAATCATGAGTTCCAGAACGCTTAACTCTTACCACAAAAGTTTTATCTTCAATTTTTGAGCTCATAACTTTGTTTACAATCTCTTTTATCTCATCAATATTATTAACATTATCATATTGTATTGCTTCAAGAACTAGTTCAACTCCAGGTGTTTGAAGTAAGGCTAATCTAACTTCAACAGAAAACTCAACAGAACAAACAATCTCTATTTTGTCAAAAAACTTTTTTAATTTTATTTGATTATCTATATTTTTTAGAATTTTATATACATTATTATAAAGCTGATTAATCATCTGCCTTTTAGCTGATGAACCTTTTATCATAATCTCAGGGAAGAATTTAACTATGAATTTTTGAGTTTTAACCTCTGTTTCAATCATTTTTAGAAAACCTTGTTTTTAATTAATCGGGATTATATCATAAGAGAGATAAAGCAAATATAATTACATTTTTTATACATATTATTTTGATAATATCTATCATTATAATTTAAGGTTTTTTATGACAGTTTTTTTAACGCTATTGGGTAAAATTTTGCCACTTTATCTTAGTATCATACTTGGAATATTTTCCACCCTATTTTTAAAATGTGACAAAGAAACAGTAGCAAAAATACTACTTTTTATTTTAGCTCCATTAATTGTATTTAATGCAACAATGAATGTAAAACTAGATGCTACGGTTATATTTATGCCTACATTCTTTTTTCTTTTAAGCTCTCTTATGGCTTTTGTTTTATTGTTTTATTTTAAAAAAGTTTGGAGTGATAATACATCAAATTTATTAGCATTTAGTACATCAACTGGAAATACAGGGAATATTGGTATTCCTTTGGCTATTTTATTTTTAGAACCAAAACTTGTAGATATATTTATTTTTACTGTTTTAGCATCAATTCTTTATCAAAATTCTGTTGGTTATTATATAACTGCAAAGGGTAATTTTACTGCAAAAGAGAGTCTAAAAAAAGTTTTAAAACTTCCTGTACTTCATGCTTTTATTTTAGGAATTGTATTAAATTTGTTGGAAGTAAAAATCCCTGAAATGTTTATGGATTATAGTAACTATTTAAAAGGTGCTTATGCGATATTAGGGATGATGTTACTTGGTATGGGAATGGAAAATATCAAAAATGATAACTCATTTGATAAAAAATTTATAGGCTATTCTTTGGCTATAAAATTCCTACTTTGGCCTACTCTTATTCTGATATTTATATATTTGGATAAAAATTTTATCCACTTTTTAAATGATGGTTTTTATATGGTTATGTTTCTGTTTTCTATTGTTCCACTTGCAGGAAACACTGTAACAGTAGCAACACTTTTAGATGTAAAACCACAAAAAATGTCTTTAGCTGTATTTATATCAACCTTGGTATCTTTATTTTATATACCATTTATGATATTTTTGTATACGAACTATTAAATAAGAAGATAGACTTCTTATTTAATAAACTCAACTATATCTTCAAATTTTTCTCTTAATTGAGTAGATTGTGGGTTAATTCTATATCCAAATGGAAGTACACAAGCTAATTGGAATTTTGAAGTATCAAGTTCTAAAACTTTTTCAACATTCTCTTTTTCAAATCCCTCGATAGGACAAGAATCAATACCTTTAATAGCAGCTGCTGTCATCATATTTCCTAAAGCAATATATGATTGTCTTGCTGTCCATGAATAGATATTTTCATCACTTGATAAAACATCTTTTAAGTGACTTGCATAAATTCCATTATAAAAGTCTTGCTTTTCTTGTGGCATTTCTCTTCTTGCAAATCTTTGTCTTGGAATTCCACTTTCAGGTTTTGCACCCTCAATTCCAGCTAATACAATCACCAAATGCGAACAAGTAGTAACTTGAGGTTGATCCCAACAAAAAGGTCTAAGTTTTGCTTTTAACTCTTCATTTGTTATAACTAAAAACTTCCAAGCTTCCATACCAAAAGATGATGGTGATTTTCTTCCAGCTTCAAGTATAAATCTCATATCCTCATCACTAACTTTTTTTGTTTCATCAAAAATCTTACAAGCGTGTCTAAAATCCATAGCCTCTGCAAACGTTTTTTCCATATTTTTTCCTTTTAAATTGATTTTTCTAATATCTTTTCTACAAGCTTTAAATCCACACTTCCCCTATCTCCAAAATGAGTGAATCCATGTTTTTCTAAAAGTGTTGTAACTTTTTTTATAATCTCTTTATCATCTGTATATGAAGAGATTTTTAAATCTATATTTAACGATGAATATAAAGCTCTTATTTTCTCAACTACCTCTATAGGATTTGAGCTATTCATTCCAAATACATTTTTTCCCATTTGTAAAAGTTTATCACTTTTTTCATCTACTAGTATTGTAAGTAGATTTGGCTGGATTATTGCTAGAGTTCTAGCATGGTCAATTCCATACAATCCACTTAACTCATGTCCTATAAAGTGTGTCGCCCAATCTTGTGGAACTCCAAGTCCTATAAGTCCATTTAGTGCTTGATTTGCAAGCCACATAAGATTTGCATACCATAAATCATCTCTTTTATCAAAACTATTTGCTAGTTCATATAAAGCTCTTAAAATTCCCTCACTATAATAATCTTGTGCCAAAGCTCCATGTTTTTGAGTAATATATTGTTCACAAGTATGAACAAAGGCATCAACTAAACCATTTGCAAGTTGTCTATCATCTAAACTTTTTAAAACATCAGGGTCTAAAATAGAAAACTTTGGATATGAAAAAGGTGAGTGAAAGAATCTTTTCTCTTTTGTCTCTTTTTTTGTAATAACAGAACCTGAATTTGACTCACTTCCTGTTGCTGCTAAAGTCAAAATAGCACCAATAGTTAAGGCTTTTGTAGGAGTAAATTTACCCTCAAGTAAATCCCATCCATCACCCTCATAAAAAAATGCATTTGATACATATTTAGCACCATCAATTACAGAACCACCACCAACAGCTAAAATAAAATCAACACTATTTTCTCTACCAAAAGCAACTGCTTTATCCAAAGTCTCTTTTGTAGGATTAGCTTCAACTCCAGCAAACTCAAAAAAAGTATGATTTGAAAGTGCCTCTATAACTTGAGTATAAACACTATTTCTTTTGATACTTCCACCACCATAAAGAAATAAAACTCTACTCTCTTTTGGAATAAACTCTGATATTTTTTTAATCTTACCTTGTCCAAACTCAATTTTTGTTGGATTAATATATGAAAATTCCACTAATATCCTTTCTTATTTTTTAAAATGCTCTTAAATATGAGCTATTTATTATCTCTTTTTTATCAAACTCTCTTGCTGCATAAAAAGGAAAATTTGGAGAGCGTAAAAGCTCCCTACCATATGCAACAAAATCACAATATTTTTCATTTAAAAGCTTTTCACCCTCAACTGCACTTGTAATAAGTCCAACTGCTATAACAGGTATTTTTATACTGTTTTTTATTTTTTTAGCATAGCAAGATTGATAAAGTGGTCTTAATTTTGGAGGATAATTAGGTTTTTCAATATTTCCACCTGAAGATACATGTATAGCATCAACTCCTACTTTTTCAAGTTTTTTACATAAATAAATTGAATCTTTAAGACTCCAACCACCCTCATGAAACTCTTCAGCACTAATTCTTACTATCAAAGGTAAATCAACTTTTTTCTTAATTTCATCTGCTATTTCTAAAACTAATTTGCATCTATTATCTAAAGAACTACCATACTCATCTTTTCTTTTATTAGTATATGGAGATAAAAATTCACATAAAAAATATCCATGGGCAGCGTGAAGTTCAATAGCATCATATTTTGCTTTTTTTGCTCTTATTGCTGATTTTACAAACTTCTCTTTGATTTTTTTAATATCTTTCAAAGTTGCTTCATTTGGTTTTTTAAATGGTTTATTTTCACTAAAAGCAATAGAACTAGGTGCAATAGGAGTTGAATCATTTACAACACTTTTTCTTCCTGCATG
>CBFIGT010000070.1:0-11750 GCA_965662175.1 Arcobacter sp.
TTTAGATTTATTTCACCTTGTAACTCTTTTGTAGGTTCTTTTGTCTTAACAGTTACTTTTCCACTTAATGTTCCAAAATTTTCAACATCATAAGGTCCCTCAATAACTTCAACACTCTCTACATTATTTGATAAGATATGTGAAGTTGTTGGGTCCATTCTATTTGGACAAGCACCATAGATTTTTGCATCATCTATTAATACATTTATATTATCTTTTTTTTGACCTCTTAAAATAATATCATTAGCAATTCCACTTCTTCTTACAAGGGAAATAGATGGAATATTTTGGCTTAAGGCTTCAGCTAAATCAGCACTTTTAATCTTCTCTTCACTTACACTTTTTACAACTTTTGTGTTTACTTTTTCTTCAACATCAACAGTTGGAATTTCTATACTATTTCCAAAAATAACTGTTGAAGCAAATAGAGATAACATACATACACTTTTTTTCAAACTACTCTCCTAAAACTTATAATTTAGAGAATTATTATAAAAAACTGTTAATTTTCTGTTAATTTTTCATATAAAAATAAATTATTTAGTTTAAAGTTTAAAATTAAAAATATTTTATGGTAAACTAAACAGAATAGATAAGGAGTATAAGTGACTATTTTAAATGATATTAATAATATAGATTTTTTTATTGAACTTCTTCCTGATTTGGCCTTTATCAAAGATATGAAAGGTCGATATACACACTGTAATAAAAATTTTCTTGATTTTATTAATCAAAAAAAAGAGAATATTATAAATAAAACAGATTTTGAAATTTTTACAAAAGAGAATGCCCAAAGATTTTATGAAGCAGATAAAGAGGTATTAAAAAGTGAGAAAAAAGAAAAAATAGAGGAGTTATTTATTCATGAAAACTCCTCTATTTCATATTTTGAGACTACAAAAGAACCTCTTTTTAAAAATGGCAAAAAAATAGCTCTTTTTTGTGTAGCAAAAAATATTACACAAGAAAAAGAGTATGAAATAATATACAATGATAATAAATATATGCTTGAATATATTGCTATTGAAAATAAACTATCAAAAATTTTAGACAAAATTGTAAAGCTTGCTGAAAAAAGAAATAGTAGCTCTATGTGCTCTATTTTACTTTTAGATAAATCTAAAAAACATCTGCTAAAAGGTTCAGCACCATCTTTACCTACATTTTATAACAATGCAATAAATGGAGTTAAAATTGGTGAAAAAATTGGTTCATGTGGAAGTGCAGCTTTTAAAAAAGAGCGTGTTATTGTAGAAGATATTAACAAGCATGAAAATTGGCAAGCATATTTAGAACTAACAAGAAAAGCAAATCTTCATGCTTGTTGGTCAGAACCTATTTTTTCATCAAATAATGAAATTTTAGGAACATTTGCAATTTATAATAATAAACCAAAAGCACCAAGTAATTTTGAATTAAAGTCTATAAATGCTTATGCTCATTTAGCTTCAATTGCAATTGAAAAAATAAATACACAAAAACTCTTTATTGAGCAACAAAATGAGTTATTAAAAAGTAAATCTTTAACTCGTAATATTGTGGATGCGATTCCTGATTTAGTATGGCTAAAAGATGCTGAGGGTAAATACTTACTTTGTAATCCTGAGTTTGAAAAGTTTTTTGGTGCAAAAGAAAAAGATATAGTTGGAAAAACAGATTATGATTTTGTAGAGGATGAACTTGCTAATTTTTTTAGGGAAAATGATAAAAAAGCTATGAAAACAAGTAAGGGTTTAGTTAATGAAGAGTGGGTAAATTATAAAAATCATAGTGAAAAGATATTATTAGATACAACTAAAAAAGCTTTTTATGGTATCAACGGAGATATTATGGGAGTTTTAGGAATTGGCCATAATGTTACACAAAGATATAAAAAAGAGAAAGAGTTAAAAAAACTTAACAATCTTGCAAAAATTTTAACCAACGAACAATCAACACTTTTATCACTCTTTGAAAAGGGTAATCAAGTATTGTTTAAATGGAAAAATAATGAAAACTGGAAATTAGAGTATGTTTCATCAAGTATAGAAAACTTTTTGGATTATGATAAGGAGGAGTTTCTAAGTGGAAAAATAGATTTTTTTGACACTATTCATAAAGATGATTTAAAAAATCTAAAAAGTGAAATTAAAAATGCTATTAAATATAATTTGGACTATTTCAAACATAAAATTTATAGAGTTATAACAAAAGAGAATCAAATAAAATATGTCCTTGATAGTAAGGTAACTCAAAAAAACTCTAGGGGAAAAATTACACATTTTATTGGGTATATAACAGATATTACAGAACAAAAACAGCAAGAAGAGATGATTAATCAACAATCAAAAATGCTCTCTTTAGTTGAACTTTTAGGAAATATATCCCACCAATGGAGACAACCATTATCTATTATAACTACTATTGCAACTGGCTCTAAATTAGAAAAAGAGTTAGGAATTTTAGATGATGATAATTTTTATAAAAATATGGATTTAATAAATGAAAATGCACAATATTTATCAAAAATAATTGACAATTTTAGAAATTTTATCACTAAAGATAGAAAAAAAACAGATTATAATCTAACAAAATCCATAGATAGTTATCTAACAATATTAAGCTCTATTATTGAAGAGAATAATATTAAAATTATAAAAAATACAGATGATTCTATTATTATGTCAAATTTTGAAAATGATGTAAAAAAAACACTTTTAAATATTACAAGTAACTGTATAGAGGCTCTAAAAAAAGCTAATACAAATGAAAAATATATATTCATTACTACAAAAAAAGATGATAATGATGTAACCGTAACAATTGAAGATAATGCAGGTGGTATTAATGAAAATATCTTAGACACTATTTTTGAACCATATACCACAAGTAAATACAATAGTCTTGGAACAGGACTTGGTCTAAATATAGCTTATAATTGCATTGTAAATATAAATAAGGGTTTTATAAAAGCTGAAAATAGAAGCTTTATTTATGATGATAAAATATTTACAGGTGCAAAACTTACTATAACTCTTCATACAAAAATTTAATCTATTATTGCAATAGTTTTGTTATAATAAACCAAAAATTGAGGTAAAAACATTGAGTAAAATAATTTTAGATGTAAATAGTAGCGATGTAAAAACTGTTTTAACTATTTTAAATAATTTAAAAAGTGGTTTGATTAAAAATATTCAAACAGAAGAGAAGAGCTCAAAATATATTTCAAAAGATGTGTATAATGAAATGAAAGAGGATAAGGCAACTATTTCAACATCCAAATATGTCTCTCCTAGTGAATTTAAAAATAGAATTAAAAAGAAAGTAAATTAATGCAAATATTAGCAATAACTGTCATATTTTTAGCAATTTTAGCTTTTTTAATTTTTAAAATAAGAGACAGATTTAAAATAAAAGAGTTAGTGATTTTATTAGCAATAATATTCTCTTTTTCTCTAGTTACTTATTTTTACTTAGAAAATAAAGAGAATAAAATACCAAACTTATTTAAAGCTAAATATGAAGAAGAGTTAAAAATAAAAATTAAAAAGTTTTCTAGTACTAGAGTTAATAATATATATTTATCTAGTGATAAAATTTTTGTCTATGATTTTAATTATATTATTGAAAAAAATGGTATTGAAGAGTTTTGTTCTTTAAAAAATCAAAAGATTATCAAAATAGAAGATGAGTATGTTTTTGAAAACTTTAAAGAGTTAAAAGAAGAGTGTAAAAAAAAGTAAAATATGAGTAATAGTTACAAAAGATATATAAAACTCCTAAATAAAACAACAAAAGAGTTGTCCCAATTTGAACTTGAAAAATTAGATAGTAATACAAAACTTTTAAAAAAAGCTTTTGATATAGCCTACAATAATGGAGTATTCAAACTCTATGAGTATCCAATTGAGCTACAAGATAGATTAAGGTTTGAACTTTTTTCTAGAATTACTAGATATTCAGGAAATTTATCTTTTTTAGCTATTCAAATTTTGGCTGCTAATACAATTATGAATAAAAACAACTTTTTAAAAAAAGAGCTTTTTTTTCAAAAAAAGTGTGGAATTGCAATTAATCACTTAAGAGCTAATAAAACATTTGTAAGTGCTAAAAAAACTGATGGTGGATATTTACTAAGTGGTGTTTTAACATGGGCTAGTGGATATAAAATATTTGATAAACTACTTATTGGTTTTCATTTTGAAAATAAAGAGTATGAGGTTTTAAGTTCATTTAAAAAAAGCTCAACATTTAAAATAGTAGAGACTCCAAAAACATTTGTTGGTCAAGGGCTTAATACAGTAAATATTGAGTTAAAAGAGTTTTTTGTAAAAGATGAAAATATTGTTTCATCAAATGAGATTGGAAATTATACAAAAAATAAATCCCTATCAAAAACTGTACATTATGCACTGTATGGTCTTGGAATTGGAGCAATTAAAAACTTAGAAAATAGTCATTTCAAGCATATTTCAAAACTAAAACTTAAAAAGATAAAAGTCGCTTTTTTAAATTCAAATAGTGGAAAAGAGTTAGATAATATTAGAGTAAAGCTATTTAAAACTGTTCAAGATATTATTACTACAGCTATGATTTTAAATGGTGGTAAATCTATTTTATCAAATAAAAATCTACAAAGATACTATAGAGAGTTGATAATGTTTAATTCAAATGGATTAAACACTACAATAAAAAATCTTTTTTTAAAAGCTAGCATAAATAAAAAAGAGTTAGATTAAAATCTAACTCTTAATTTAAATATGTTAAAGCAAAAAGTCCAAATAAGCCTACAGCTGTCATTGTAAAAATTAAAACTGTTTTCATTAAAAATCCGTTAGTTTTTTCGATATCCATCTTAAATCCTTTTTCTTTATATAATCTAATTATAAAGTGCAAAGGTACTATAAAAGTATCAAAAATGAAAAATATTAATAAGATTTTGTTACTTTTTAAAAAAAAGATAATAAAAGGGAGAAGTTTATTTTAAAATAGTCATAAAAGACTATTTTAAAATTTAATTGAGAGAGAAGTTGCTTAAACTATATTTACAATATAAGTTACAACGACTACTCCTAAGATAGCCAGTGAAGTGAATAAACCTTTTGTAATCAACTTATTTAAACTTTCTAAATCCATGTAAGTGTTCCTTAAAATAAATTAAATAATTTTATAGATTATAAGCTTATAGAACGTTTAATTTTTATAATATTTTTACTTATTTTGAATAGAAAATATATTTATGTTACTTTTTAGTTAGGTTTAAAAGACTTTTTAGTTTTACAAACTTTTATCAAAGGACAATTATCACAATCAGGGTTTAGTGCTTTACAAATATATCTTCCAAAAAGTACCATGGCTTGATGAAAAATGTGTAAATCATCTTTTAGTTTTTTAACCAATTCAGCTTCTGTTTTTTCAACTGTTTTTTCATATGAAAGACCTAGTCTATGAGATACTCTAAATACATGAGTATCGACAGCCATTAAGTTTGCACCCTCAAACTCTATCATAAATACATTTGCTGTTTTATTTCCAACACCAGCTAGTTTCATAAGCTCTTTTTGAATATGTGGAATTTCACCATCATAGTTTTCAATAACACTTTGTGCCATTTTTATGATATTTTTTGATTTATTATTGAAAAATGAACAAGATTTTAATAACTCTTTTACATCTTCAAGTTCTGCATTTGCAAGCTCTTTGACACTTGGATACTTTTCAAAGAGTGCTGGAGTTATTATATTTACTCTTTTATCTGTACATTGAGCTGAAAGAATGATAGCTATTAATAGTTCATAATCATTTTTATATTCAAGCTCTGTAACAGCATCATCATACTTCTCTAAAAAAACATCTCTTATAAATATAATCTCTTCTTTTGTGGCTTTTTTTAATCTAGGCACAATATTTCCTCTATAACTTTTTTATCTTCTCTATTTCATCTCTTAATCTAATAGCTTCTTCAAAATTTAAATCTTTTGCTGCTTTTGTCATGGCTTTATTAAGCTCAATTAGCATCTTCTTACGCTCACTAGCTGGCATTTTTTCTAATTTATTTTTCTTCCAAGCTAAATCATCATACTCTTCAAGCTTTAAGTTCTCATCAAGTCTTCTAATAGTTGTTGTTGGCGTAATTCCATGCTCTTTGTTATGTGCTTCTTGTTTCTCTCTTCTTGCATTTGTTACATCAATAGCAAACTGCATAGAGTCTGTAACTCTTTTTGCAAATAAAATTACTCTACCATTTTGATTTCTTGCTGCTCTTCCCATAGTTTGAATCAATGATGTTTTACTTCTTAAAAACCCCTCTTTATCAGCATCTAAAATAGCAACAAGTGAAGTTTCAGGTATATCTAATCCTTCCCTTAAAAGATTAATTCCAACTAATACATCAAACTCTCCAACTCTTAATTCTCTAATAATCTGATTTCTCTCAATTGCATCTATTTCACTATGCATATATTTTATTTTGATACCTAAATTTGCATAATAAGTTGTAAGCTCCTCAGCCATTTTTTTAGTTAAAACTGTAACTAATACTCTCTCTTTTTTAGCAACAATTTTTTTAATCTCATCATGAAGTTTTTCTACTTGATATTCACTATCTTGTATCTCAATAATTGGGTCTAGTAAACCAGTTGGTCTTATAACTTGTTCGGCAACTACAGAACTCATGGAGGTTTCAAGCTCATTTGGTGTTGCACTAACAAATAAATAGTATGGAGCTTTATTTATAAACTCATCAAACTTTAATGGCCTATTATCAAGAGCACTTGGAAGCCTAAATCCATACTCAACAAGTACCTCTTTTCTACTTCTATCAGCTGCATGCATTCCACGAAACTGAGGTAGTGAAACATGTGATTCATCAACAATTAATAGAAAGTCTTCATCAATTTGAGCAAAATAATCCAAAAGTGAATAAGGTGTTTCTCCAGGCTCTTTTCCTGTTAAGAGTCTTGCATAATTTTCAATTCCCTTACACATTCCAGTACCCTCAATCATCTCCAAATCAAACTCTACTCTTTGCTTTAATCTTTGATACTCTACTAACTGGTCATTTGCTTTAAAATAAGCTAATCTTTCAGCTAGTTCTCTTTCAATCTCTTTAACAGCATTTGCTAATCTATCACTTGAAACAACAAAGGGATTAACAGAATAAATAGTTACATCATCTAAGTTTTTAAGTTTATTGTTTGTCAAGTACTCATGGGTAGTTATAGATTCAACCTCATCACCAAAAAACTCTACTCTTAGAAATTCATCTTCCCAATAAGCAGGAAATATATCAATAACATCTCCATTTACTCTAAAATCTGCCCTATCAAAAAACTTATCATTTCTTTTATATCCCATATCAACTAGTTTTAGTAAAAGTTGTTTTTGAGAGTATTCAAAACCTGTTTCAAGTCTTTGAACCATCGCTTTATACTCTTCAGGATTTCCAAGTCCATAATTTGCTGAAACAGAGGCTATAACAATTACATCATCAAAAGATAAAAGTGATGCTGTTGCACTTAATCTTAGTCTTTCAAGTTCAGCATTTATAGATGAATCTTTTTCAATAAACAAATCAGACCTTGGAATATAGGCTTCAGGTTGATAATAATCATAATAAGAGATAAAGTATTCCACATGATTATTTGGAAAAAACTGCTTAAATTCACTATAAAGTTGAGCTGCTAGTGTTTTATTATGGGTCATAATTAGTGTTGGCTTTTGTGTTTTTTCTATCACTTTTGCCATGGTATAAGTTTTACCTGAACCTGTAACGCCTAAAAGAGTATTGTATTGATTTCCTTTTAATATAGAGTCACTTAACTCTTTAATCGCTTGTGGTTGATCACCTGATGGTTCATACTCACTTTTTACTTTAAATTTTGCGATAGTTACTCCTTATTTAAACTCTTTATATCTGGATAAAAAGTATAAAAGTATTGCAACTTCTTCTCCAGTCCAGATTCTATTTTTTGATAAAATTTCTTTGTTTAATTGAATTTTTACCTCTTTTTTATACTTTAAAATTAATTTTGACATCAACTGCTTTAGTGAGCTTTCACTTTGTTCTATAATATCATCTTTAAATATTTCACTCTTATTTGGAATAAATAGTTCCATCTCTCTTTTATATAAACTCATTAAAATACTAACCTGCCATGAATGCCAACTAGTTTTTGCATATTCAACAGCATTATTTCTATAATCCAATGATTCAAAAATTCTTAATATCTTTCTAGATATATCTCTTATTTGATTATTAGAGAGTGACTCTACCTCTAAAGGAAGAGTTAAAACAGTAATTGTTGATTTTTGTTGATTTTTTAAAGATAAAATAAATGCCTCTTTATCAAAATCTTCCTCAACTTTTTTATTTTTTTTCTTTAATAAAACTACTATTAAAACAATTAATAAAACTACTATTAGTGATAACAAAAATAAAATTACTATTTCCATTAAATTTTAACCCCTATAAATTGACCTTTTAATAATACTACATACTCTTTACTACAATATAAAGATTGTATGTTTTTATACAGTTTTTTATCAATTTCAAACTCATTACCTTGATGGAAATGACCCTCAATTATAATCTCTGCATCATAATGTTTAACTCTTTTTAGAACTATCTCTTTAAAGTTATTCATTTTTTTACAAATAGTTTTTTTTAATAATGAATAGTATATTTTTTTAGATATATAATTATTAAAATCAATTAAATTCATAAAATTTAAAAAAAACTTATTTCTAATTAACTTACAGTATAAATCATAAAACCTATCATTTACAAAAATATCTCCATGGGAAATTCCTACTTTTTTATTTTCATATTGAAAAAAAACAGCTTGTTTTTCCCTTGGATAAACCTCAATTTTTGGAAAAAGCTTTTTTAGATTATAATCATGATTTCCCTCAAAATAAAATATCTCTATTTTTTTGGAAATATCATTTATTAAATCAATAACTTCCTTATTTCTATTTATAAAATATTTACTCTCACCTGATATAAAATCAAACATATCTCCCATTAAAAAAAGTTGGGGGCAAGTAATTTTATTTTCATTCAACTTTTTTAGAAAGATTAGAAATTCATCTCTTTTTTCATTGTAGTGAGAATCAGCAACAAATACTGCACCCTCTTTTATCTTATGGTACATAGGCAATATTTGGAATTCCTTCATTCTCTTTATAACCACACATAATATTTGCATTACATACAGCTTGTGAAGATGCTCCTCTTAATAAGTTATCAATAGAAGAGTTTATAAAAATTGCTTTAGCATTTTTTGCTACAAAGATATCACAAAAATTTGTACCTGCTGTTGATTTAATATCTACAGGTTTATCTTTTATTCTTACAAAACTAGAGTTTTTATATCTTTGTTCTAATATTGCTTTTGCATCAATTGTTTCATCTTTTAGTGTTGCATAAACAGAAACTAACATCCCTCTTGTTGCATTTATTAAATGGGGCACAAAATTAATTGATAAATCTTTATTAGCAAGCTTTTTAACTTTTTCTTGAATCTCTGGCATATGTCTATGTGCAAAAGGGTTATATGCAAAAATATTTTCATTTATATTACAAAAATGTGTAACTTCACTTAACTTTTTACCAGCTCCACTAACTCCTGATTTTGCATCAATAAAAACAGGTACACTCTCATCAATATACTCAACAAAAGGTAAAAGTGCCAAAAGTGAAGCGGTTGGATAACAACCTGGATTTGCCACTAAATTTGTAGTTTTTAAATCATCACCATAATATTCAGGTAAACCATAAACGCTATTTATTAGATTATCTTTATCTTCATGGGGACAATAATGTTTTTCATAAGTATCAAGCTCTAATCTATAATCAGCACTTAAATCAACAACTTTAACTCCAAGGGCTAATAACTCTTTTGCAAAAGACATAGAAGTTTTATGTGGAAGTGCTAAAAAAGCTAAATCAGCTACTTTTGATACCTCTTTAGCATCAGCACAACTTACATCCATAGAGATAACATTTTGTAAACAAGGGTGAAGTTCATCTACTCTTTCATTACCACTTGAGTTTGCTATATATGTTATATTAAATTTTGAGTGATTAACTAATATTTTTACAAGTTCAAGTCCTGTATAACCAGTTGCTCCAATAATCGCTACATTTGTCATTATAGTTCAAGCTCCTTATAAAATACCTCTAATAATTCATAGTTTTTAACTCCACCTGGAAGTTTTGCTTGAAACTCATCACCCTCTTCTTTTCCTAAAAGTTGTTTTGCTAAAGGAGAGTTAAAAGAGATTAAACCTTTTTCAGCACTTGATTCAACTCCACCAACTATTGAGTATTCAAACTCTTCATCTGTATCAACATCAACTATTCTTATTGTTGAACCAAATGAGACTCTATCATGAGGTAGTGTTGAGGGATCAATAATTACAGCTTTACTAATAATAGCACCAAGCTCAGCAATTTGAATATCAATTAATTTTAGTTTATCTTTAGCAGCATGATATTCAGCATTCTCTTTTAAATCACCTAATTGTCTAGCCTCATCTAAAGCAATTACTGTTTCAGGTCTCTCATTTTTTTTTAAATAATCTAGTTCATTTGTAATCTTTTCATAACCCACATTAGTCATTGGTTCTTTTTCCACAACACTTCTCCATAAATATATTTTCTATTTTAATCTGATATAATACCCAAAATAAAGAAAATTAAAAATTAATTAGTAAAAGAGAATAAATATGCTCAAATATGATAGAACAATAAAACTTTTTGGTGAAGATAACTTTAATAAATTTCAAAATACAAAACTTATACTTTTGGGTGTAGGTGGTGTTGGTTCATTTGCCCTTGATTCCCTATATAGAACAGGAATTACAAATATTACTATAGTAGATTTTGACACCTACGAAGAGACAAACTTAAATAGACAAATGGGAAGTGAGGGTAATATTGGACGAGTTAAAGTTGAAGCTTTAAAAGAGAAATATCCAGATGTTGAGATTATTCATGAAAAAATAGATGAGGAGTGGGTTAACACTTTTGATTTCTCATCATATGATTATATTCTTGATGCAATAGATGATATTAGACCAAAAGTGAGACTAATACAAAAATATTATGATAAACTTATAAGCACAAGTGGAAGTGCTAAAAGAATCGATCCCTCACAAATTGAGTACATATCTATTTGGGAGACTCACAATGACCCATTTATTAGAAAAATTCGATATGAACTTAAAAAAAGAGGATTTAAGAAAAAATTTAAAGTAATTTTTTCAAAAGAAAACCCAAATTGTATTGAAAAGGGTAGTTTTGAGGGTGTTACGGGCTCTTTTGGTTTAATGATGGCATCAGTCGTTATAAGAAAAATTATTGGAAAATAAAATAAATAACGAATACAAGTCAACTATAAGAAAAAAATTAATATAATTAAACATATTTGTAAAAAGGGAATACATGAGTGGTATAAATAGTGTTGAGCAAATGACTCAAGGGCATCTAAGAAATGTACAACAATTAGCCGTGTTCTATACTGGAAGAAATAATATTTATGCAATCAATATTGCAAAAGTTAAAGCTTTTGTGATTACAGAAGAGGTTACAATAAATGACACTCCATCTGATACTAATATTATTGCAGGGATTGCAACTATTAGAGGTGAACCTGTTACTCTTGTAAAACTTGATGCTTGGCTTGGCAATAAAACCTTAGAATTAGAAGATTATAAGCTTATTATATATTGTGAATTTAACCATAAAAAAGTAGGTTTTTTAA
>CBFIGT010000071.1:0-11732 GCA_965662175.1 Arcobacter sp.
TGTATAAGCTCTATTTCTAAACCAAAATAATCTACCTCTTTTATGCTTTTTTCAATAATTACATGATTATCATCTATTTTTGATTTTATTAATTTAATAGATTTTTCTATTGCCTCATTAATTTTAAAAGAGTCTTCTTTATCAGATTTTAAATAGAAATTTCTAAAGTTTTCAATAGTTTCAGAAAGATATTGACTAGATTCATTTATAGATTTTAAACTACTATAAAAGGTTTCGTCGCTAAGATTATTATACTCTTTATTCAACATCAATCCTGTTGCTGAAGTACTTATAACACTCAAAGGTTGTCTCCATTGATGTGCTATATTTTCAATCATCTCTCCCATAGCTGCCATTTTTGATTGTTGAGCTAAAACCTTTTCTTGTTTTGATATTTCTTGCATTTTTTTATTTATTGTAAAATTATATGTTTTAAATCTTTTTTCAATAAGTTTTGAGAAAAAACTAGAATATAGAAGAATTATCATTGAGATTAAAATTAAAAAAAATAGAGTTCGATTGAAGTTTCCTGTAATAAGCTCTTTTAATTCATTTTGTTTGATTTCTATTTTTTTATCAATATCTTTTTGATAAAATCCAATACCAACAATCCAGTTCCAATCCTCAATTATTTTTGTATAAGATGTTTTAGAGATTATATTATGATTTTCATCATAAACTTTATATGTGTGGAAGTCATTTTGTTTATCATTTAAAAATTGATTAAGTGTTTTATCTCCATCAATTGTATAGTTTGCTTTTGAAATTTCAACTCCTACAATCTCTTTTTTCTCATGCCATAGATAGTTTTTTGTATTTACATCTATTATAAAATAGTGACTTTTATCAGTTAGTTTAAAATTATTTAAAAAAAGTTTTACATCCTCTTTCCATTTTGTAGTTAAACTGTCAATATAATCACTTGTAACAAAATAACAATCCAAAGGTTCAAACTTTTTAACATGTGCTATTTTTAAATATTGATTTATCCTATCATTTGCTTTATACCAATAATATTTTACATATCCTTCATCATTATTTGTAACTTTTTTTATCATCTCTTTTGTTAGATAAAGACCTTTTGCATCTTTAATTTCTAAAAGGGACTTATTTTCTAATTGTTTGAAAATAGGATGAAAATAGTTTACTCCCTCCATGCTCATTAGGTAATAGTATCCTCTACCATCAAAAAACCTGATTTTTTCAAGAGCTATTTTAATCTTCTCAATTATCTCTTCTTTTGTTTGAGTCTTATTCTTTTCATAAATATTATTTATTATTTGAAATGCTATTTCATTTTTTTCTTTTAGTTGTAGTTTTAATTCAGCTTCATTATTTGATTTTTTTAAGTTTATATAGTCAACAACTCTTTTTGTTTCATCTGTTATATGTTTTTTATAAGAGTTTGTTAATTCAATTTGAAGTTGTTCTTTCTCTTTTTTGAGTTGGAATTTAAAGTCTAAAAAAAGATATGTTAGAAAAATAATATTAGTTATTAAAACAATATAAAATGGGAATAATTTTATATTGTTTATTATTTTTTTATCATTTATTTTCAAAATAGACTCCTTTTTGGTTGTCTAGTTTGTTATTTTAGCACTCATTTCATCTTCTGTCAATGTTTTAACTTTTAAATCAATTGCTTTATCATACTTACTTCCAGCATCTTCACCATAAATAAGATAATCTGTCTTTTTAGATACTGATGAGCTAACTTTTGCACCCATTGCTTCAAGTTTTTTCTTAATTTCTCCACGACTTACACTCATAGTTCCTGTTAAAACTACTGTTTTCCCTTTAAAAGGGTTTTCACTTACTTCAACTTTTTCTTCAATAGTTGGATTTATCTCTTTTATAAGTTTGTTTACAAGTTCACTGTTAACTCGCATAAATTCACAAAATGAGTTTGCCATTTGTTCACCAATTCCATCAAGAGCTACTAAAGAATCATAATCAATAGTAAGAACATCTAAGCCAAACTCTAAGCAGATTTGTTTTGAAGCAACCTCTCCAATATGCTCTATTCCTAAGGCATTTATTACTCTATTTAGAGTTGTACCTTTTGTATTTTCTATGGCATTTAAAAGATTATTTATTTTTTTCTCTTTAAATCCCTCTAAACTTTGTAAATCTTCATATTTTAAAGAGTATAAATCAAGTATATCAAATATCTTTTTTTCACGTACAAGTTGCTCAACTATTTTATTTCCTAAACCATCAATATTCATACAGTTTTTACTTGCAAAATATATTATTGAGTTTACAACTCTTGCAGGACAATCAAGATTTTGGCATTTGATTAAAGTTCCCTCATCTAAGAGTTCACTTTGACATTGGGGACACTCAAGGGGTCTTTTGATTTTTATTTCATTACCTTTTCTTCTTTCGGTAAATACTTTTGTGATTTTTGGAATAATATCTCCACTTTTTATAATAATAACTTCATCATCAATTCTTAAATCAAGTCTTTCAATTTCATCATAATTATGCAAAGAAGCTCTCTCAACAGTTGAGCCATCTATTAAAGTTGGTTCTACAATAGCAACAGGAGTTATAACACCTGTTCGTCCAACTTGTTGAATAATATTTTTAATAGTAGTAGTTTTTTCAACAGCTGGGAATTTATAAGCACATGACCATCTTGGAAATTTAACTGTAAAGCCTAGCTCTTCTTGGGTTTCTATATCATTTACTTTTACAACCATTCCATCAAGCATCATCTCAATACTATTTCTTGAAGCAATTATTTCATGGTAAATTTTTTCAATTCCCTCAACACTATTTGTAATAGTTTGAAGTGGTGGTTTAACAAATCCTAATGAATAAATATAGTTCATCTTATCACTTAAGTTTTTAAAATCAAGTGAGTTTTCTCCTATTCCCCAAACATTGAAAAATAGTTTTCTTTTTGCTGTAATAGTTGGGTCTAGTTGTCTTAAACTTCCAGCTGCTGCATTTCTAGGGTTTGCAAAAAGTGCTTCACCATTTTTTGAACGCTCTTCATTTATTTTTTCAAAATCAGCTTTTTTTATAACAATTTCACCTCTTATTTCTAAAAGTGATTTTTCATCTATTTGTAGTGGAATTGAGTGAATTGTTTTTACATTATTTGTAACATCTTCTCCAACACTTCCATCACCCCTTGTGATAGCTTGCTTTAAAATACCATTTTCATATATTAAATTTAAACTAGCCCCATCAAACTTTGGCTCACAATAAAACTCTAAGTTTGTATTTACTTTTTGGGCTCTTTTAATCCAATCTTCCAACTCATTTGTATTGAATACATCCTCTTGTGACCACATTCTTGATAAGTGTGAAGCTTTTTCAAAACCCTCTAATACAAAGCCACCAACTCTTTTATTTGGTGAATTTGGGTGGGAAAGGCTTGGATTTTCTTGTTCATAAGCTAAACATTCACGGGAAAGTTTATCATACTCTTCATCACTAGCTAGTGGATTATCATCCACATAATAGGCTTTTGCCCATTTTATTAATATTTTTATTTTTTCATTATATTCATTTTGATTCATTTTAATACTTTTTTATAATTTAAGAGTGATATTGTATCAAAAGAAACTATACATTCATTTTAATTTTGAGTATAATAAATGCATAGGCTTTTAAAAGGTTAAATGTGAAAAAGTTATCTATTTTATTTATTATTTTTTCTATTACTTTATTTGCACAGCCACTTAAAAAAGTTGTTTTACAATTAAACTGGTTAAATCAATTTCAATTTGCTGGATATTATGTGGCAAAAGAAAAAGGCTTTTATAAAGATCTTGGTTTAGATGTTGATATAAAAGAGTTTAATTTAGATGAAAATATATCTGAAACAAAAAAAGAAAAAAGTTTTGATTTTGGAGTTGGACGTTCTTCTTTAATTATTGATAAAACCAAAGGCGAAGATATAGTTGCTTTAGCAGCTATTTATCAAAGCTCACCCTTAATGCTACTTACTAGAAAAGATTCAAACATAAAATCCCCAGCTGATTTAAGGGGCAAAAAAATTATGATTACTCCAGGTGCAGAAAATTCAGCATCAATTTTAGCAATGATTTACTCAAATAAAATATACAATAAAGACTTAATTCTTCAAGAGCATAGTTTTGATGTTGAAGATTTAATAAATGGTAAAACAGATGCTATGGCTTCATATATCTCAAATGAACCTATTATTATGAAAGATAGAGGTGTTGAATATAATATTTTGTATCCAAAAGATTATGGTTTTGATTTTTATAGTGATATATTATTTACCTCTTCAGAGTTTATAAATGAAAATCCAGAGACTACTAAAAGATTTTTGGAAGCCTCTTTAAAAGGCTGGGAGTATGCTTTTGAAAATAAAGTTGAAACAGCTGAGTTAATATATAAAAAATATAATACACAAAATAAAACATATATTCAGATAATAAAAGAGGGTGAAATACTTAAAAAACTAGCATTTGATGATGATTTATTACTTGGTTGTATTGAAAAAAATAAGTTATTAGAGATTACAAGTGTATTTAAAGTTTTAGGTATGGTAAATAAGGATTTAGATGTTGATTCATTTGTTTATGAGTTTAATCCCCACCGAACAATAGTTTTAGAGTTTACACACTATGAAAAAAATATTTTTCTTATAACACTATTTTTTCTTTTTTTGATATTTGTATTAGTCATGATATTATTAAGGGAAAATAAGAAATCAAAAGATTTATTAAATACTGTTATTAATTCAACTAGTGATTTTATTTTTTACAAAGATAATGAACTAAAATATATAGGTTGTAATAATGCCTTTGCAGATTTTTTAGGAAAAAGTAAAAATATGATAATAGCTCATAGTGATTTTGATTTTTTTACAAAAAAGAATGCAGAAAAAGTTAGAAACTATGATTTAGAGTGCTTAAATGAGAATAAAATCAAAATCACTGAACAGTGGATAAATACAAAGAATAAAGATATTTTATTACAAATAAAAAGAATACCTTTTAAATATTCAAAAAAAGAATCCAATGGAATTGTTGTAATTAGTAGAGATATTACAGCTTTATATAAAGTAAATGAACTACTAAAAGAACAAGCATATTTAGATGAATTAACATCAATTTATAATCGTAAAGCTTATAATGAAAAGCTAAAAGAGAGTTTAGGCCTTTATAAAAGATATGGCACAACTTTTTCCTTACTTATGTTTGATATTGATGATTTTAAAATAGTAAATGATACTTATGGACATGATAAAGGTGATTTGGTTTTAAAAGAAATTACTAAAACAATTAGTAAAAATATTAGAAAAAGTGATCTGTTTTTTAGAGTTGGAGGAGAGGAGTTTGTTATAATATTTCCTAAATCTAGTATGAATAATTCTATGTTTTTTGCCGAAAAAATTAGAGAAGAAGTTGAAAATCTAAAAATAGCTGATATTGAAAAAATTACAATAAGTATAGGATTAACTCAAGTAGAAGAGGGAGATGATGAAGATAGCTTGTATAAAAGAGCTGATGATTTACTCTATAAAGCAAAACACAATGGTAAAAATTGTATTTTTACCTAGATGTTTTGCAAAATATCAACTCTAAATGGCTTTTTAAAAGTTATAGTTTGATTATTTGAAAGTTTATTAAACTTTTCTTTTACTTTCTCTTCTAACTCTTTTGAGATATTGTTATCATTGAAAGTAACATTCATAACGTTTGATTTAAACTCTTCAAAGTTTTTATAAGTTGCTGGAGTGTAAAAAAATATCTCTTGAAAAAGCTTAAACTGCTCATTATTAACAGCATTTTCTATTGCTTTAAAAGCTTCTGTTCTAACATACTCTTCGTTGTGAAACATTGAGATTAAATCACTTAAATCACCATCAAATAAAGGCTCTGAAATATAAACTAAACCACTTGCTTTAAGAACTCTTTTTATTTCACTTAAAGCTTTTGGCATAAGATTTATAGGAATATGATGAAAAGATTTAAACATAAAAATTATATCAATTGACTTATCTTTTTCTAAAATATTTTCAGCACCACAAAGTTTGAACTCTATATTTTCATAAGTTAGTTTTAGATTTTTTTCATGTTGTATTTCATCAACTTCACAAGCTATAATTTTTCTATTAAATCCACGATTTGCAATATCAATAGTTTTAGCAGCTTCACCGCAACCTAACTCTAAAATAGTTTTATTATCTAAATTTAGAGTCTCTATTAAGTAATCTTCATTTAACTCTTGGCTAATGTTTTTTTCTATTAATTTCATAAATGGATTATATATTAAATATTATTAATAACTATTTTGATATAATTTTTTTTTGGAGAAATTATGAGTTATATTGATATATTTATTTTAGGTTGGAATTTAAATGCTTTAATGTTTGTGGTTAATCTACTATTGGCCGTAAAAACTTTAAAAAGTAGTAATCCTGAGAGTTTACAAGAGCAAACAGCAATCTTAAATGAACTTCATAGTGAATTTGAAAAATATTATCCAAATAGAAAATTAGAAACAATGTTTTCTTATTTGATTCCATTTACTGCATTTTTAAGAGTAACATTTAGATTATTTGAAATGTTTGCATTTTTTTCTAAAAATAGAGGCACTTCAATGTATGATTTTATGGTTTATAAATACTCAACAGATATTCAAAAAGCAAAAAATAAATAAAAACTAAAAATGTTCGAGTAGCTCAGGGGTAGAGTAGTACGTTGACATCGTATTGGTCGTAGGTTCAAATCCTATCTCGAACACCATTAAAAATTTCTTTATTAAAATCTTTTAAATCTATTTCTTCAAAAGAGTTATTTAAAGCATCACTAAAAGAGTTACTGGAAACTCCTTTTGTTAGGTAGTTTTTTGTTTTTATTAGACTATTTTTAAAATAGATTTTAAAATCTATATTATTATCAATGATATAAAATCCATGGGAGCTTTTTTTGTTTGTATTTGATGAAATTTCTATTTCATAGAGTGCTTTATCTCTATTTTGTACTAAAAACTCTCTGTTTATCTCTTCTTTTAGTTTATTTGCTATGTTTTCATTATTTGTATTATTTATTATGTAAAAAGTTGATATTGATTTATTTTTTATCATTTTTGAATAAATTTCATTTAGATTTTCAAAAAACTCTTTATCATCAAACTCTTTATCTAGGTTTTTGAGTATTTGAGTTTTATTGATATTTAAATAGTATAAATCAAAGATTTTTTTGTATGAAAAGTATTTGCTTAGTGCTTCTTTATTTATAAGAGCTTTTTCATCTTTTTTCAAAATATCTTTTAGTAGTGTAATTTCATCTTTTAGGGATTTTATTAAATCTGTTTTTTTGATTTTTACATTTACAATTATTTTATTAAAGCTTATTTTATGACTATTGATAAGCTCATAATTATTAAATCTTAGGTTTTCAGTATTGCTAAAAATCTCTTGTGTTGACTCTTTTGTTACATACTCTCTATAGTCTGTAAAAGATTTATTATAGATATTTGAGTTTGATGTGATAGTTAATGAAAGTCTTGATGAGATTGATATTAAAGCACTTTTGATGGCATCATCAATATTTTCATCCTCACCAATACCAAATAACTCTTTATCATTTTCAAAAATAGGATTTAAGTACCAAGATGGATATTGTAGAGGTTTTATCTCTACTTTATTATTTGAAGCACATCCTAAAAATAGAAAAATAGATAAAATTATTAAGATTAGTTTATTCATTTAGTTCTCTATTTGCTTATTTACAAGCTCTCTATTTTGCAGTTGATTGTTGATTCTTTTTACAGCTTCATTTATAACATCATTTGGTTCTAATACAAGTGAATCAGCTAAGTCATAAAGTTGTTTAGCAAGTTTGTACTCACCTTTACTCTCTTTTACAACACCTAAATTATAAGCTGCCACATAACATTTATCATTGGTGCTAGTTAATAGTTCACTTAGTAATTGTTCTGCTTTATCATATCTAGCACTCTCAATATATTTTAAACTATACTCTAAAAGTTTATCTTGTTTATCATTATAATCAATTTCAGGCTCATCTAAGAGTTCTACACTCATAATCTTTTTTGTTGGAGATATTTTTGAGATAAAACTATTTGCAATATCATTTGAGAAACTACTCATAATAGTTCCAAAGTTTGGAAGAGAACCTGCTTCATCTTTACAGTGATTATATGTTCTAGCTTTGTTAAATGTATCTGCATAAATAATATCACCAAACTCAACATCACTCATTTTTAGACTTATATTCAAATTATATGTGCCTTTTGTACATCTAACTAAATACTCTCTCAACTCTTTGCACTTTTTATCCAAACATCTATATCTAGTGGCATAATAACTACTTTTGTTAAAAGATGCATCAATTACATTACCTGAAATCATAGCTTGAACACCAATTAAATTACCAACTTTTACAGTTGAATTTTTATCAATTAAACCTGAGTATTGAAGTTTTTGTTCTTCTAATATTCTATTTAGTTCATTTCTACTTACTACTGTAAAATATGTTTCATCATAAACTCTTTTTTGGGCAATCAAAGTTTCAAGTAATGATGAAAAACCAATAGAATCATTTTCAAAATCCATAATAGCTATTTTTTTGACTTTAGAAGCTCTATCAATAACAGCTGGCTCAAAGGTTGAAATATTGATTTTTTGAGTACAGCTTGTGAAAAAAAGAGTTAAAATTAGGCTAAATAATAAAACTCTCATAACTCTTTTAATGCCTCTTTAGAATTTGTTTGTTGTATTTTATAATCAATACTTTCAACTTTTTTAGAAGAACAAGCTTGAAATAAAAAGATTAATACAATAGAAATAAATAGTGTTTTTAACATATCAATTCTCTATTGTAGTTTGTTTAAAGCATCTTCAGAGTTTTTGATTTGTATTTCATTATCAACAATATCTTTTATTTCTGTATCAATTTGTTCATTTATACTATTTTTATCTATGGCTACTAATAAATAAATAGTATTATCTTTTCCACTTTGCCAATAAGAGATTTGTTTTGAGTTTTTTAGGGTCATATTTGCTGTTTGTTTTGTAACTTGAGTAACAACTTTTTCAACCATCTCATTCTCTTTTAGACCAGTTGATCGCATATATGATTCAGCTTTGTTTTTAATTTGTAGTTCGATTTGATTAACTAAATTTGTTCTTGCATTTAAAAGTGCTTCATTTCTTGAAAAATTATGACCAAGTTTTGACATTGGAGCTGAACCTACAGCCACATATCTTGATTCCTCTTCATATGCACCACAAACCCAAGATGGAGCACTTTCCCCTAAAACAGTACATTCACTCTCTAACTTTTTTAAAGTTATACTCTCTTCTTTTGATGAGCAAGCTGATAAACCTAATAATACAAGTGTTGTTAGGACAAGGCTTGAGACTCTTTTTTTCATTTTAATCCTTAGTATAATATTTTTAGTAAACAATTTACATATTATAGCAGATGATTTTTTATATTATTGGTTTTTAGCATACTTGAATAGGTTTTACTTTTAAATATAATATTTTCTAGTAAATCAACATATTTTTTTCCATGGGCATCACTTCCAATAAAATCAACCATTTTCTCTTTTATGATTGCATCAACAGCACTTTTAACTTTTTTTCCATAAAATGCACCTATTGAGTTTGTATTAATTTGAAGTAAAACACCTCTATCTTTTAGCTCTTTTAATTTATTAATATTTTTAGTGTAATAAATATATCTTTCTGGATGGGCTAAAATAGGTGTATAACCTGCACTTTGAAGTTCAAATAGTATTGTATCAAGATTGAGTGGAGGAACTGTATATGAAAGTTCAAAAAGTACATAGTTTTCTTTTCCAAAAGATAAAATATCTTTTTGTTTTATAAGCTCTAAAAAGTGTTCATCAAGATAATATTCAGCTGCAAAATCAAGCTCAATATCTATACCTTTTTTGATAACCTCTTCTTGAACTTTTTCAAAACCTCTTTTTATAATATCACTATTATTTGGAAATCTATGACTCATGATATGAGGAGTTGTTATAAGTTTTTCAAAACCTATCTCTTTCATCTTCCTTATAACAATCATGCTTTCAACTAAAGTACTTACTCCATCATCAATTTCTGGAATTAAGTGAGAATGTATATCAATAGTATTCTCTTTTTTAGAATTAATATTAAAAACTGAATTAATTATATTTTTAAACAAAATAGACTCCTATTTACATATATTATATAACTATTCTACTTTAAGAAAGTACTATAATAGTATCAATATTTATAAAAAAGAGTTTTTTATTCTATTATTTTTAAATAGTTTATTAAAATTTTTATCAAAAATTGTTTTTTCAAAACAATCTAAGTATTTATAATTGTGCATATCACTTCCTACAAAATCAATAACTCCCTCATTTAGTAAGGTTTGAGCACTTTTTTGAGCTGTTTTTCCATAAAATCCACCAAAAGAGTTTACATTCATTTGGAATAAAAGAGCATTTTCCTTTAATTTAAGTAGTTTATCCATTCTAGTTGAAAAATAGTTGTATCTTTCAGGATGAGCTAAAACAGGTCTATATCCAGCGCTTTGTAGTTCAAAAATAGTATTTTCCAAGCCTATTGGTGGAGTTGTATTTTTGTGTGGAGAGTAGGGAAGTTCAAATAAAACATAATTATCTCCAAAAGTTAAAATATCTTTTTTTCGTATAAGTTCTAAAAAATGTTCATCAAAAAAATACTCACTAGCATACTCTAATTCTATATTTATATTTTGTTTAATAATAGCTTCTTGAACACTCTCAAAACCTTTTTTTATAATATCACTTGTATTTGGAAAACGATGTTTCATAATATGGGGAGTTGTAATTAGTTTTTCAAAACCCAAACTTTCCATTTTTCTTATAAGAGTTAAACTCTCTTCTAAAGTTTTAACACCATCATCAATACCAGGTATTAAGTGTGAATGAATATCTATTAAATAGTGATTATTTTTTTCATGATTTTTGTTAAAGAGTTTTAAAATATTTGAGAACAAAAACAATCCTTTTTATAATTTTTGACATTATATATAAAAAAGATTATAAGTAGTTGAGTTATAAAAAGAGCCTTAAATTTAAGGCTCTTTTTTAGTGGGAATTAGATAATTGATACATTTAAATCTTCTTGGATTAGAAGTTTAACTGTTTCTTCTGTACTATTTGTTGCTGTATAGATGTTAAATCCATCAGCATCTGTATATGCAGTTGAGTTATCTGATTGTAATACTTGAGTCCAATTATTATCAAGTTCAATTGTATCACCAGCATCACCATATATTTTTAATGTATTATCATCATCAGTAAGTGCTATAAATTCGTCAACACTCATATTACTTAAGATATGGTCACCTGAGGTAATGTTAATTTCATCAGCATCAGAAACATTAGATAATAGTGTTGCTAAATCTAATGTTTCAGTATCTGTATCATCAAAAGTATAAGTATCAGTTAAATCTATATTTACAGTATAAGATGCTGAATTACCAGCTTCACCTAATTCATCTTTAGCATAGTAGCTAAATGTTACAGAAATATCAGAAGATGAATCTAAAGTATCAAATGAATCATTTGTAATAGAGTAAGAACCATCTGTATCAACATTAACTGTTGTTCCTGTTACTTCTTCCCCATTTACAGTAGTTAAGACATCAACTGTTTCATCAAGGTAATATGTTAATGCAAATGCATTTGAAGTATCAAGATCCATAGATAACCTATCACCTAAACTATCT
>CBFIGT010000072.1:0-11449 GCA_965662175.1 Arcobacter sp.
GGTTTTGGAAACTGATGATAGTTTAATGCCTCTTCTTTACTAACCGCTTTACTCATAATTAAATTCCCCTCTTAATTTTTTAAATAAATTGGTAAAATTGTAACTAAAAGAAACTTAATTTTTATAAAAATAATAATTTAATTGATATTTATAAATTTTAATTTTATTTTAAGTTTTAAAAACATAATTTGTACACTTTTTTAACATGGTTTATACATAATTAATGACTTTTAATAAAAGCAACAATTGAAAATCTTCCACAATTTTTATCTAATCTATAAGAAAAATATGGTTTTTTAGAGCATTTTGTACAAATATTTGATATTTCAATATCAAAAACACCAATATTATTAAGCTGTTTTTTATTAATTCCTTGCAAATCAATATATCTATTTTTTGAAAACTCTTTTCCATAGGTTTTAATAACTATCTCTTCAAGTTCATTTGAAACCTCATAACAACACTTTTGTATAGATGGACCTAAATAGACCTCTAAATTCTCAAAATCC
This sequence comes from Arcobacter sp., assembly GCA_965662175.1. Taxonomy (GTDB): domain Bacteria; phylum Campylobacterota; class Campylobacteria; order Campylobacterales; family Arcobacteraceae; genus Arcobacter. Next base: position 510 of record CBFIGT010000072.1, read on the forward strand.
GTACCAAAATTACTTTTCATTTTTAAAGCAGTTTTTGAAGCAATATTTAAAAAAGTGGAGTTTCTTCCAGCATGAATTACAGCAATAACGCTATTTTTTTTATCATACATAAAAATAGGAATACAATCAGCAACCATAACCATAATAGGTAGATTTTTTTGATTAGTAATCAAAGCATCACAATTATCTGTTAAACTTGGGGAATCAAAATCCACTATTTCTATATTATCTCCATGTATTTGATTCATATATTTTAGATTTTTTATATCAAAATCATGTTTTTTTGATAGTTTAAGCCGATTATTGTCAACGTTACTTTTTTCATCATTAACATGATAAGCTATATTTCCATCGAAAGTTGTTGTCGTTATCTTTACTACTTTGTCCATAATATACTCTTATTTTTGATTTAATTTAATTTATCATAATTAATTTAATCTACTCTTATTTATCTTTAGATAGAATCACATTTTAATATAAGGAATTAGATGTCAGAAAATAAAGAAAAATTTTTAATATTTGGAGATCCAATTGAACACTCAAAATCTCCACAAATGCAAAATAGTGGTTTTTCACACTTAGGTTTAGACTGTTATTATGAAAAATACCACTTAATTGATGGTAAAAAACTAAAAGATATATTTAAAAAACAAAATGCAAAAGGTGCAAATATTACTGTTCCCCATAAAGAACAAGCATACGCTCAAGCTGATGAAGTTGTAGGAATTGCAAATGAAATCCAAGCTGTTAATACTTATATAAAAAAAGATGGGAAAATAAAAGCATATAATACTGATGCTCCTGGATTTATGAAAGCAATAGAAGATTTTGGAAAAATAAAAACTGTACTACTTTTAGGTGCAGGAGGTACAGCAAAAGCTATTTCTTTAGCACTTAAAGAAGCAAATATAGAAGTAACTGTATTAAATAGAAGTGCCAATAGACTAGAGTTTTTTAAAGAGCAGGGATTTAAAACTTATACTTGGGATAACTTTCAAATGAATCACTTTGACTTAGTCGTAAACTCAACAAGTGCAGGACTTAAAGATGATGATTATCCTTTGAAAAAAACCACACTAGAGAGTATTTTCTTAAATGCAAAATATGCTTTTGACTGTGTATATGGAAGAGAAACACCATTTTTAAAACTAGCAAAAGAAGAGGGTTTAAAATCAAAAGATGGAGAAGATATGCTTTTATATCAAGGGGTTTTAGCATTTGAATTATTTACTGACACAAAAGCCGATGAAGCCTTAGTTGAGGCAATGAGAAAAGGACTAAAAGGAGAATAAAATTCTCTTTTTAGCTACACATGTATTAGTATATACCTATGAAAATGGAGTAATTTTACTCTCAATCACATAGGCTATCTTAAAATTCCACCTACAAATCCAAATTTAAATATTAATAATTAAATCATTTATATGCTACGATGTAATAATATATACTTAAGTAAATAATAGAGGAGACTGCTATGAAACATCTTATAGATAAGGATTGGCACAGTATTGAAAAAAAAGATCTTATTGAGATTTTTGATACTGATGAGTTTAATGGCTTAGGTAAGTTATCTATTAAACATAAAGAAGAGTTTTTTGGGAAAAATGAATTAAGCAAAAAAAAAGAAGACTCTTTAATAAAGAAGTTTTTTCTACAATTTCATAATGCACTTATTTATATATTATTAGGGGCTTCATTAATTACTTTTTTATTGCAAGAGTATATTGATAGTGGTGTAATTTTTGGCGTTGTTATAATCAATGTGCTAATTGGATTTATTCAAGAAATAAAAGCACAAAATGCAATAAACTCTCTAAAACAACTTATGATAACCCAAGCAGTTGTAATAAGAGATGGAGAAAAAATAGATATATCTTCTTTAGATATAGTTCCTGGAGATATTGTATTTCTAGAATCAGGCTCTAAAGTTCCAGCTGATTTAAGACTTATTGATATAAAAGATTTGAAAATAGATGAATCTATGCTAACGGGTGAATCTCTTCCTTCAACAAAAACTGTTGATAATCTTATAAAAGACACCACAATAAATGATAGAAAAAACATGGCATTTTCAGGTACGTATGTTACTTATGGAAGAGCAAAGGGTTTAGTTGTAGCAACTGGTGATTATACTCAAATTGGTAAAATATCAAACTTGATTGATGATGCCTCAATTTTAGAAACTCCTTTAACTCAAAAAATATCTGCATTTAGTAAGTTATTGTTATATGTAATCTTATTCTTAGCATTGATTACTTTTTTTGTAGGAGTGTTACGTGATAATAGTGCTGTAGATATGTTTATGGCTTCTGTTGCACTTGCTGTGGGTTCTATTCCTGAGGGATTACCTGCTGCTGTTACAATAACATTAGCAATAGGCGTTAGTATTATGGCAAAGAAAAATGCTATCATAAGAAAGTTGCCTGCAGTTGAAACATTAGGAAGTGTTACTACCATTTGTTCAGATAAAACAGGTACATTAACTCAAAATAAAATGAGCGTAACAGATATTTACACTCCTTTAGATGGAGCATTTGTTGTCACAGGAGAGGGATATAAACCTCATGGAGATTTTTTTCAAAATAATACAAAAATTGAAAAGATGCCAAACTCATTGGAAACTCTTTTAAAATGTGGATACTTATGTAATGAATCTTATCTTGTACAAAAAGAGAATAATTACCTAATAAAAGGTGATCCTACAGAGGGTGCTTTAATCGTAGCAGCTTTAAAAAGTGGACTTGTTGAACATAGCATGAATCATACTTATCCAAGGCTAGACATTTTACCTTTTGAATCAGATAGACAATATATGGCAACTCTCCATGAAAATCAAGAAAAAAATGAACATGAAATATTTTTAAAAGGTTCATTGGAAAAAGTTTTAAATCTCTGTTTAGGACAAGATAATGAAAAAATCACTCAAATAGCACAAGAGTATGCATCAAGAGGTTTAAGAATATTAGCACTTGCAAAAAAAACTATTGAAGATAATCATATTAAAAATTCTCTCTTAAAAGATAGTTTTGAATTTTTGGGTCTTATTGCTATGATGGATCCACCAAGAGTAGAGGCAATTGAGGCGGTTAAAGAAGTTCATAAAGCAGGTATAAATGTTATTATGATAACAGGAGACCATCCTCAAACTGCTTTTTCAATCGCAAAAATGATGGATATTGTTCCAATAGATTCACTCTATGAAGATGTTGTTTTAAAAGGAGTTGAACTCTATAATTTAACAGATACAGAACTTATTGAAAAAGTAAAAAATGTAAAAATATTTGCAAGAGTAGAGCCTGAACAAAAGCTTAGAATTGTTGATGCTTTACAATCACGAGGAGAAATCGTAGCAATGACAGGGGATGGTGTAAACGATGCACCTGCATTAAAACAAGCAAATATTGGTGTTGCAATGGGCCTTGGAGGAACAGAAGTAGCTAAAGAGGCTTCTGATATGATATTAAGTGATGATAACTTTAGCTCAATAGCACAAGCTGTTAAAGAGGGAAGAAATGTATTTGATAATTTAGTTAAATTTATAACATGGACACTTCCTACCAATCTTGGAGAGGGTTTAGTTATTTTGTTTGCTATTATGTTTGGTTTATCTTTACCTATTTTACCTGTCCAAATTTTATGGATAAATATGTCTACTGCTGTTTTATTAGGACTTATGCTTGTTTTTGAACCTAAAGAGGATGGAATAATGAATAGACCTCCAAGAGATCCAAATAAGCCAATATTAACTAAACCTCTAGTTTATCAAATGTTTATAGTCGGATTTTATATGTTGGTTTCATCTTTTGTGCTATTTAATTATTATAGTTCAAACGGATATAGCTTAGAGTATGCAAGAACAGTTGCTGTTAATGTATTTGTATTTATTGAGCTTTTTTATCTCTTTAACTGTAAAGAACTTACAAAAAGTGTTTTTCAAACAGATATTTTAAATAATAAATATCTCCTTGGAGGAGCTGCCACTATGAGTTTTGTACAAATTTTATTTACCCACACTTCAACTATGAATAGTATATTTAAAACAGAACCTTTAGAATTTTCAACATGGATTGTAATAATTCTTACATCATTTTGTGTAATATTTGTAGTGGAGGGAATGCAAAAAGTTATAGGGATTAAAAGAACTTGATTTTACCATATGTACAAATAAGCCAATATTTAGCCTTATTTTATTAACATAAACGATTTAAACTTATACATACTACAAATTTTAAAGGACTTAAATTTGAGAAAATCAATTAAACATATTAAAAAATTATCAAACTATGCACTTGTAGGTGGTCTTGGAGCTTTTTTAGTTGCAGGTCTTACTGGTTGCGAAGACAAAAATGCTAATGGACAAAATCAAGGTCAAAGCGATGCTTTTACACAAGCAAATCAAAAACAAGGTGCATTTGTAATTATCGAGGAGAGTAGTGATGGAAGATATGCAATTGCTGATGAGTTTCCATCTTCTAAAACTACAATTGTATTAAGAAAACCAGATGGAACTGAAAGAATATTATCAGAAGAAGAGATTAATAAATTAGTTAAAGAAGAGGAAGCTAAAATTGATGCTGGGACTTCACCTTTAACAAATCCTGAAATGTCAAATGGTGGTATGGGACTTGGTGGAATTTTATTATCATCAATTGCAGGTGCTATGATTGGGTCTTGGTTAGGTAATAAACTATTTAACAATCAAAACTTTCAAAACCAAAGAAAAGCACAATATAAATCACCACAAACATACTCAAAAAGTCAAAGCTCATTTTCTAAACCAGCAGCTTCATCATCACCTGCTAAAAAAAGTGGATTTTTTGGAAGTAATTCATCATCTTCTAAATCTTCATCCTCTTTTGGTTCTAGATCTGGGTCATTTGGAGGATAAATGAAATTAGAAAAATTAAAACCTCTTACTAAAGAGTACCTAGAATCTATAGGTTTTGTATGGCATACAGATAGCGATGGAACTTCATATATAAATGATGAACTTGTAGTAATTAGTGATGAAGAGGCTGAAAACTATTATAATGCTTGTAATGAACTATATGATATGTTTTGTGAAGCCGGTGAACATGTTATTGAAAACAATCTATTTCATGAGTTAAATATTCCATTTAATTTAATTGAAACTATTAAAAACTCTTGGGCTGAGGATGTTCATTGGCATATATATTCAAGATTTGATTTAGCGGGTGGAATTGATGGAAAACCTATTAAACTAATTGAGTTTAATGCAGATACACCAACATCAGTTTTTGAAACAGCAATTATCCAATGGGCAATGTTAAAATTCAATGATTTAACAGATGTTAATCAATTTAATAATTTATATGATGCACTAAAAGATAACTTCAAAAGAATTATTACTCTTGATGGGGATGTTGAAAAATTTGAAGAGTATTATAAAGATTTAGGCTGGAAGATTTTATTCTCATCTATTAGTGGTGATGGGGAAGATGAAAATACTACTAAGCTACTACAACATATTGCAAATGAAGCTGGTTTTAATACTGATTTTGAATATATAGAAAATGTAGAGTTTAGCGATGAGGGTATTTTTAAAGGTGATGTTAATTTTGAGTTTTGGTTTAAACTAATTCCTTGGGAAAATATAGCTATTGATGAGGGTGAGTTAGCTCTAATTTTAGAAGAGATTATTACTAATCAAAAAGCGATTATTTTTAATCCTGCTTATACAATTATGTTTCAATCAAAGGGATTTATGAAAATTCTTTGGGATTTATATCCAAATCATCCCCTTCTACTTGAAACTTCATTTGAGCCACTTGTTGGAAAAAAACAAGTTGAAAAAAGATGTTTTGGAAGAGAGGGAGCTAATGTTGCTATTATAAATGCTGATAACTCTTTGGATGAAAAAACAGATGGTGCTTATGAGGGATTTAAAGCAATTTACCAAGAGTATGTTGAGCTACCAAAAGATGAAAATGGAGACTATTATCAAGCTGGAGTTTTCTACTCTTTTGAAGCTTGTGCCTTAGGTTTTAGAAAAGGTGGAAAAATACTTGACAATATGTCAAAGTTTGTAGGTCATATGATAGGATAGAGTTAATCTATTCTATCAAAACTTTTAATATAGTTTTCCATATGTGAAAAATTTACTTTTTCATCAAACTCTATATGCATATCCATCAAAATTAGATTTTTTATATTAAATTTTTCTAGCTTTACCAAATCTTTTGAAGTTGTTAGTATCATATAATCTTTGTATTGATTTTGAACCACATCAATATCAATTTGAGTAAAATTATAGTGGTCAGGGAAAGAGATTAGTTCTGTATTTTTTGGTACAAAATCTAAAAGTCTCTTTGCCTTTGATATTGCTGTTAATATAACTAATTTATTAGCTAGTTTATCAACTTCTTCACCATCTTTTTTAAATTTTATAATTCTTTTAAAATCTTCACCCTCTTTTAAAACCATTTGCGCAAGACTATACATCATTTTAGGTTCTCTATATCCGCCACTTGGTAAACAAAATATATTTTCAGGCTCTTTTTTGGGTCTTAATAAAATATCAAATTTTGCTATTTTATATTTTGAAAAACCATCATCTAAAAAAACAACTTTTGAACCTAATTCAATAGCTTTTAAAATAGCCTTTTCTCTATTTTCACTAACTATTACAGTGGCTTTTTTTAGAGCTTTTGCTAAAAGCATAGCTTCATCACCACTTATATTTATGTTCTCTAATATTTTTCCATTATGACTAATTATATATAAACCCTTTGACTCTCTTCCATAGCCTCTTAATATAACAGCTACATTTTCTCTGTTTTTAGCTAAAGCAATAGTAATAGGTGTTTTTCCACTTCCACCAACTATTAAGTTTCCAATTGAAATAATAGGAATACCAAAGTTTTTTGGAGTTGAAGAGACTCTTTTAAAAGAGACTATAATCATATAAATAAGTGTAAAAGGAATAAATAAAAATGAGATAATTTTTTGAAAAGTTGTTGGAAAGAAGAGATACTCTTCAATCCAAATATTTAGTTTCTGTTTTAACAAATATTAAATCCACTCAGATGCGATATCTATTATTTGGTCACAAATATAATTAACACTATCATCACTAAGACCTGGATAAATAGGAATAGATAAGATTTGTTGATATGAAGTTAAAGCAGAGCCAAATTCTGTAATTTTAATATTATATTTTGTTTTATAGTAGTTTAATAAATGTAAAGGAATATAGTTAAGTCCTGTACTAATACCTCTATCTTTTAACTCTCTTGCAAAAGCATCTCTATTTCTTGATATTTTAATAATATAATGTGTAAAAATATGTTCCTCTTTTTGTTTTGGAATCGCTATATGTTTTACACCTGTTAATCTCTCTTTATAGATTTTAGCAATCTCTTTTCTTCTTTTTATAAAGCTATTAGTTTTTTTCAATTGTGCTAAAGAAAATGCTGCATCAAGTTCACTTAAATCATATTTATGTCCAATATCAACAACATCATAAATATAATCTAAATTTCCATACTCATCATAAGTAGTAGTAACAGCATGAGTTCTAAGAAGTTTTGCTCTTGTTGCTAACTCTTCGTTATTTGTAACAATAACACCACAGTTTGATACATCTGTTCTACCATTTGATGGATTTGTTGAAAATACTGTCATATCAGCATCTAATGAACCTACTGTTTCATCATTGTATGTTACACCAAGTGCTGAGGTACAATCTTCAATTAAGATTATTCCATACTTTTTACAAATAGTATAAAGTCTAGCCAAATCAGGAGTTTGTCCCGCAACAAAAGAGATAATTGCACCTCTTAATTTTTTTGAACTATTAGCCTCTAATGCTTTTTCAAACTTATTTAAATCTATATTCATATCATCAACATTGATATCAATAAAAATTGGCTCAGCATCAAAATGTCTTACAACCTCAGGTACATTTACAAAAGAGTTTACAGACATAAGAATCTTATCACCTCTTTTAAGTTTTATTGCACTTAAGGCTAAATGTAAAGCTGCTGTTCCATTACAAGTGGAAATAGCATACCTAGCACCAATAAAGTTTGCAACATTCTCTTCAAACTCAGTTACTTTTGAAGTATCCTTCTTAAGTTCTAATACTGATTTTAATTCATTTAATTCCTCTTCTCCAACAGAAGACTTATAAAAAGCTATATCTCTCATTTTAACTCCATTTAATTTTTGCTATTTTTGGCAATTCACCTTTAAAGGCATTTGCTTTTATTCTATATATACAATTATCTACAATCTTTTTTTCAAATCCTAAATTAATAATCTCTTCTTCACTCTTTTTTTCATCAACAAGAAACTTTAAAACAGTATCAAGCTCTTTATAAGAGTGGCCTAAATCATCTTCATCACTTTGACCTTCCCATAAATCAGCACTTGGTTTTTTATTTAAAATAGAATCAGTTACGCCTAAATACTTGGCAAACTCATACTCATCACTTTTATAAATTTCACCTATTGGATTTATTGCACAGGCAATATCTCCAAAAATTGTTCCATAACCTAAAAGTAGTTCGCTTTTATTTGAAGTACCAACTACAAGTGATTTATCCCTTGCACTAATATCATATAATACCGACATTCTAACTCTTGCACTAAAATTACCAATTCTAAGTTTATCGTTATTCATAAATTTTTCATGGGCGCTTATCATTGGTGCTATTTGAACTATTTCATAATCTATATTATATTTTTCACATAATTCAACTGCATCACTTATACTTGAATCACTTGAATAGTGTGAGGGCATAAGCACACAAGAGATATTATTTCCAAATGCCTCTTTACACAAAAGTGCTACTACAGCAGAATCCAAACCACCTGATAAACCAACAGTTACTCTATTTAAACCTGATTTTGAGATTTCTTCTTTTAAAAATGTTATTAATTGTTCTTTAATATCCTTCCAATCCATAATTTTTATCCTTTGATAAATTCTATCTAATTTATTTTTGTTTTTTCATAAATTTCTTCTAAATAATCTTTATTATTTTCTTTAAATCGCTCTTTTTTTCTAATCAGGTTATCTTTTATATCATATAACTCTTCCAAATCAAAATAATCTAAAAGTTTTGGATTTATATCAACTTTTTCTCCAGCTACTGAAATTAATGTTTTAATTTCATTTATTACATACTCTTTTTCTTCCATAAACCTACTTTTTAAATTTATCAAATATAGTTGTTAAATATAACTCCATTTTTTCTTCACCAAAATCTTTTTCACTAGAAACACAACAACCACAACAAGTTCCTGCATCAGTTTTTTGACCAATTTCCTCAATACTATTTGCGTTATTCTCTTTAATTGAGTGTAGTATCTCCCCAAGAGTTACATGTTTACATTTACAAACTTCATATGAATGGTGAAATTTTCTAGACATTTTTAAACTCCTTTAATACATCCAAACAATAAATCTTTTTCTTAATCTTTCCAAAATCACCCTCTTCCATAAGACAGTGTCTACACTCAGTCCCTGCGTGTGTTTTTTCTTGTAAATCTCTTAAGCTAGATGAATTACTCTCTTTTATATCTTTTATAGTAACTTTTATACAGTTACAAACCTCATAATTTTCCTCAAATTTTTCCAACAAGAGTTTATCCCCTACTTTTTTTAATCATTTCATACGCTTCATTTATCTCTTGAAGCTTTTTAGTTGCCTCATCAATAATATTTTGACTAGCACCCTGCCCTGAAATAATATCAGGATGATGTTTTTTAACCAATCTTCTATAATTATTTTTAATAGTTTTATCATCATCTTCTTTTGAAGATTCTAATATACTATAGGCTTGTTCTATGCTTGTTGCATGACTTTGAGCTTGATTAGCATAAAAGTTTTTAAACATATTTACAAGATTATCAAAATCAGCACTTTTTATTTGTAATGCATTTGCAATATCTTCACAAATCATAAGTTCAGTATCACTAAACTCTTTATCAATAAAAGCAAGATTTAATAAATATTCTAAAATCTTTACTCTTTTTTGGTAGTCACTTTTTGTAAGTTTAAATAGTTTTGCACATAAATCTAATGTATTTTCAAAACTTTTCTTCTCTTCATTATAGATATTTTTAAGTTTTTCTCTTATCTCATCACTATCTTTAAAATGACTTGAAATATCTGTAAATGTATGTTTAAGCATCTCAGCTTCAAGCTCACAAACTGTACCATCAGCTTTTGAAACCTTTGCCATAAGTGCAACTAATAATCCTGCTTCATGATGCATTAAATCACCATGAAAATCCTCTTTAATATTAAGCTTTATATTTTCAAACTTTTCTGTTTTATAGTTTCTTGCTATAAAATACAAAACAACACCAATAAATAGTAAAACTAATAACTTCATTTAATACCTTTTTAAATAATTAGATAAATTTTATCAAAAATTAGGTAAAATCTCTCCTTTAATAAATGAATGGAGATAAAATATGTTTGGAATGGGATTTATGGAAATCTTCTTGATTGCCATTGTTGCAATTATTGCACTGGGACCTGAAAAATTACCAGATGCTATGGTACAAGTCGCTAGGTTTTTCAAAAAATTTAAAAGTGGAATTGAAGATGCAAAATCAACTCTAGACAATGAACTAAATATCTCAGATATGAAAGCTGAAGCTAATAAATTTAAAGAACAAATCGAAGATGCAAAATCTTCAGTAACAAATTTTGATGAGTTTGATTTAGGTGTAAAAGATATTTTAAATGATGATGAGACTAAATCAGAGAAGAAAAAAGAGAATATAGCTTTAAATGAAAATAAAACAAATGATATAAAAAAAGAGAGTGAAACTCCAGCTGAAAATATTTCAAATGATAGTGATAAATTTAAAGTAAAAAGAAAAGAGAAAAAAGAAGAGGATATGGCTTAATGTTAGAAGATTTAAAACCACATATTGCTGATCTTAGAAAAAGGCTTATGGT
>CBFIGT010000073.1:0-2151 GCA_965662175.1 Arcobacter sp.
TGTATAAATAAAAATCAATACTATAAAAGGTAAAATAAACAAAGAGGATACTATTTCATAATATAAAGTAGCTCTTATTTTATCAGTATTTATCTCTTGATTATTAAGTAATAATAGAGCTGAAAAAGCATCTATAATTGATAATGATGATTGTGATTCATAAACACTATCTAGAATTTTAGGTTTAAAACCCTCTAGTGTATACAAAAACTTTTCATTTGAAATCTCAATTTTAGATTTATTCCAGTCTATCTCTTTTGGCTTTTTTGTAATTTTTGCATCAACAACATACCATCTATTATTTTGGAAATATGCCTTTTTTGCCACAATACTTTCACTAATATCATCATTATCAATTTTAAAAATATGAATATCTTCTGCAAACTTTTGTAAAGGATGAAGCTTTTTAAAGTAAACAAAATAATCATTATATTTTAAAAATATATCATTTTTTGTACTTGTAAAATATTTACCATCCATGATTTTTGATTTTTGTTCATAAGAATAGGCTAAAGGAGTAGCTTGTAATCCAATTAAAATAACTATTAAAAAAAATGATATTCTAAGTATTGGTCTATAGATATCTTTATAACTAACACCTAAAGATAAAGATGCAACCAATTCATTTGTTTTAACCATAATAATAAGAGTTAATATCCAAGCAAAAACCAATGACAAGGGTAAAGTTAATGTTAATGTAAAAAAGCCATTATATAAAATATATAAAAGTTGTAGGTTTGCAGAGTTTGGCAAATCTTTAAAATTTTGTAGAAAATCTATTCCCACAAAAAATATCTCTAAAGATAATAAAACAATTATAAAGTTTCTAATAAATTTTTGTAGTAAATATTTTGTTATTATTCTCATCTATTTCATTGTAAATTTTGATTTTACTTCATCAATAGAGTCACTTTTTAGGGATTCTATAGCTTTGATAGTATGAGCAATTATACCTTCTAATTTATTTAATTCTTCTTTTGAAAAGTCTGATAATACATAATTTGCAACATCGCTTTTATTTTCAGGTTTACCAATTCCAATTCTAACACGAATATACATATTCCCCACATGAGAATCAATAGAACGAAGACCATTATGTCCACCATGACCTCCACCTATTTTAAACTTTACAGTTCCAAATGGCAAATCTAAATCATCATGAATTATGATTAAATCTTCTAAATTCAGTTTATAATACTCTTTTATAGCTAAGATAGCTTGTCCTGAATTGTTCATATATGTTGTTGGTTTTACAAGAAGTGAATCTGATGTTTTTAAAACATCAGCATTGAAGTTTGATTTATTTATATTTGAAGTTGCAAGATTTTTGGCTATCAAATCGATAACCATAAATCCTACATTGTGTCTAGTTTTTTCGTATTTATTACCTGGATTACCAAGTCCCGCAACTAAAAACATCAACGATTACTTAGCTTTAATTACACCTACAACTGGTACTCTTGGATCTAAGTAACAATCTACATTCTCAGGCATTTCAATATTTCTAATTAATACATTATCACCTGTATCTAAATTAGAAATTTGAATGTGGAAAGACTCAGGTAAGTTTTCAATTGTACATTTAACAGGTACTCTTTTTTTATGGAAAACAAATAAACCTTTGTTTTTTAAACCTTTTGGAGTTCCCTCAACAGTTACAGGTACAAAATAAGTAGATCTAACACCTGGTAAAGCCATCATTAAGTCAACATGAATTAAATCAGAAGTAATAGGATCTTTTTGATACTCTTTTACTACTACTTTACAAGTATTATCACCAACTTTTACATCAAATGCAACAGTTGTTTTGTTTTTCATAAATCTAATGAAATCATTTCTTTTGAATGCAGCATTGATATTCTCAACACCTTTTCCATAAATATTTGCTATTAAATAACCATCTCTTCTAAGTTGTTTAGTAGCTTGTTTAGTCATACTATCTCTTGCGATACCCTCTAACATTTTTATTCCTTGTTTTAATTTAAGTGGCGGATTATACAAAAATTTAATTTAAATTTTGTTTAAGCTTGGTAAATTATTACTTTAAATTTTGTAAATAAAAATATATAGATTTTATTTCATCATTAGTTAAAAAGTATGAGGGCATAATATTTGAACGCCCTCTTTTTGTTGTTAAAACCTCTACAAAAT
>CBFIGT010000073.1:2161-11079 GCA_965662175.1 Arcobacter sp.
TTTTTAATTGGAGGTGATAATAGTGTTTTAATCTCTTTTTTATCTTTATATCTAGCAATAATAACACTTTTATCACCTCTTCCATGACACTTATCACAACCTATTCCCCTAGGATTTTTATACAACATTGCGCCATATTCATAGTCTGTAATAAAAGAGTTATTGATTATATCCTTAGCAAAAACTGTTTCTAAAAGTAGAAAAAAAATAAGAAATAATGAAATTCTCAATATTAACCTTTGTGTAAATTCTTTTTGGCTATTATAGCAAGCTAAAATAAAACAGAAATAAGGTTTAAATCAATGATATTACTTGATGGAAAAGCGTTATCAGCAAAAATAAAAGATGAAGTAAAAGTTGAAGTTGAGCAACTAAAAAAAGAGAAAAATATAACTCCAGGTTTAGCAGTTGTTTTAGTTGGTGATGATGCAGCAAGTGCAACATATGTAAATAGTAAACATAAGTCATGTGAAGCAGCAGGAATATACTCTGAAGTTCATACAAAACCAGCTTCAACAACACAAGAAGAGCTTTTATCTTTAATTGAAAAGATGAACAATGACCCAAAACTTGATGGTATTTTAGTTCAATTACCACTTCCAAAACATATTGATACAACAACAGTTTTAGAAGCAATTAACCCATTAAAAGATGTTGATGGGTTTCATCCATATAATGTTGGAAGAATGGTTTCAAATCTTGATTCATTTTTACCTGCAACTCCTTTTGGTGTGATGAGAATGTTTGAAGAGTATAAAATTGAATTAAGTGGAAAAAATGCAGTTGTAATTGGTTCTTCTGATATTGTTGGGAAACCAATGGCATCACTTTTAATTAATGCGAAAGCTACAGTTACAGTATGTAATTCAAGAACAAAAGATTTGAGCGCTCACACAAAAGCTGCTGATATTGTTGTAATTGCAGTTGGTGTTCCCCATTTACTAAAAGGTAATATGCTAAAAGATGGTGCAATAGTTATTGATGTTGGAATTAATAGATTAGATACAGGTAAATTAACAGGTGATGCTGACTTTGAAGATTGTAAAGAAAAATGTTCACACCTTACACCAGTTCCAGGTGGAGTTGGACCTATGACAATTGGAATGTTATTAAAAAATACTCTAAAAGCAGCAAAATTAAGAGATAAAAGAGAAAGTAAATAATGTTAAAAAAAATATATAACTGGTCTAGTTCATGGACCGGTACAATTATAATTGTTTTGAGTATCATCTTTTTTATAGCTCAAGCATTTGTAATTCCAAGTGGAAGTATGAAAAATACACTTTTAATTGGAGATATGCTTTTTGTAAAAAAATTCTCTTATGGGATTCCAACACCTAGAATTCCATGGCTTGAAATAAAAGTACTACCTGATTTTAATGATAATGGTCATTTAATAAGTGGAGATGGCCCAGAGCGTGGAGATATTGTGGTTTTTAGATATCCTAAAAATGAAACAATACATTATGTGAAAAGATGTGTTGCTGTTGGTGGAGATATTGTAGCTCTTAAAGATAAGCATCTTTTATTGCATCCAAAAGAGGGAAATGAGTTTGTAAAAGAGAACTATCCAATGACACAAGTTGTAGATTTTGGTGGAAAACTTTGGATTGTAGATCCTTATAAAAAAGATCATCCAGGAGTACATCAAGACCCTATGGTTACAAATAATGGTTTAAACCCAAGTGCTTTATTTAATATGATGCCAATTCAAATTCCAGAGGGTGAATATTTTATGATGGGTGATAATAGAGATCACTCAAATGACTCAAGATTTTGGGGAACAGTTCCATATAAATACATAGTTGGAACTCCATGGTTTATCTACTTCTCTTGGGATGAAAATTATGAAATAAGATGGGATAGAGTTTTAAGAACAGTTGAAAGTTTAGAAGCTGATATGGAAAATCAAAAAATAGAAATAAATCATAAAGAGGGAATATATTAATGATGGAACAAAGTGGAATTCGTAAAACGACTAAATATTTTATAGCTGCTGATCATGCTGGAATTGATATAAAAGCATATGTAAAAGAGCTTTTTGAAGCAAGAGGTCATGAAGTAATAGATTTAGGACCAAATACAAAAGATAGAGTTGATTATCCAGATTTTGCTGCAAAAGTTTGTAAAGAGGTTTTAGCAAATGAGGACTCAAAAGGGATTTTGATTTGCGGTTCAGGAATTGGTATGTCAATGGCTGCTAATAAATTTGATGGAATTAGAGCAGCTCTTTGCCATAATGAATATAGTGCAAAAATGGCAAGAGAGCATAATGATGCTAATGTTATTTGCCTAGGTGAAAGAGTAAGCGGTTATGGTATGGTTGAAGCTATAGTTGATGCGTGGAATAGCGCCTCTTTTGAGGGTGGAAGACATGAGGGAAGAGTTGATAAAATCAATAATCTTTTTGGAAGCTGTAGAGTATAAAGAGTAAAGAGTTTAACTCTTTACTCCTATTTTTTATAAAAAAATAGAATAAAACTCTTTTAGTTTTTTTTGTGCTTCTATAATATCAATCTCTTCAAATCTTATTTTACTTCCTATTTTCATTTGAGCTAATTTAAAACAATCTATACTTAAAACAGAACCAATCTTAGGATAACCACCTATTGTTTGTCTCTCTTTTAACAAAATAATTGGCTGCCCATCTTTTGGTATTTGAATTGAACCAAAAGCTATGGCTTCAGATACAATTCCATTTAAACTAGAATTAATAGCTTCACCTTTTAATTTACAAGCCATTCGATTAAAATCAGCTGTTATTTCAAACTCTGAATTAAAAAACTTCTCTTTCTCTTCTCTTGAGAAACTCTCCTCTTGATATGATAATAAAACCCTTAGCCTTAGCTCTTTCTCATAAATAGGTAAGTTCTCTCTGTGCCATCTTTTTTCTACTATTTTATCAAACTCATCAAAATCTAAAATATCTGCATTTTTTATCTGTTTTCCATCAATCCCACCTAAAGACTCTTTTATAGTAGTAGAATTACTGCCAAACTCTTTTAAGATATTAAAACCATTTTTAACAGCTAAATATACCCTTTGACCTTGATTTATTTTAGTGATTTTTAATCTATCACCTCTTTTTATATGATGTGTTCTCCAAGTCTGTTTTAGATTATCATTTATATAAAAATCACAATATGCTCCTGTAATAGCCACACAAGTACTCTTTGTAGCTTCAAGTTCAATATTTGCGAAAGCTATTTCAAGTAAATTTGTATCAAGCTTATTTCCAAGAAGTTTATTAGCTGCTAAGCTGGCATATTCATCCATAAATCCAGATTGAGTAACTCCTAAGTGGCTTAAAGAAAATCTTCCCTTATCTTGCAAGGTAGTAAATATACCAGCTTTAATTACTTTAAAACTCAAGAACTCCCCCTTGACTTAAAAACTTCTCTTTTGAGATTGGATTAAATTTTACCTTTGATTCTATGCTTAGAGCTGATAAACAGTCCAAATTTTTATCAAAAAGTTCAAATGCAGTTTTACCTAAAATATTCCATCCACCAGGGGAGTTTTGAGGATAAACAGCTGTTTGATTATCAGCAATAGCAACACTTCCTTTTGGTATTTTTTTTCTTGGAGTTTTTAATCTTGGGGAGATTATTTTCTCATCAATTGAAGCTAAATAAGCAAAACCTGGAAGAAATCCTACAGCATAAACATCATATATTTTTGAACTATGAATCTCAATTACATCATCTACACTTAAATTTTTATCTCTTGCAACTCTTTGCAAATCAAGACCAACATCATCTCCATAATAAACATCAATATTTACAACTTCAATAAAACTCTCTTGATCAGTTTTCAAGTTATTCAATAATTTAGTTAAAAATAAACTTATTGAATCAAAGTCATATTTGAAAATATTGTAAGTTATCATAATTGATGTATAAGAGGGGACAATTTCAATAAAAGCTTCATTTTTAAGATTTTTTAAAACCCTATAAGCAGTTTTTACTTTTAAAGATGTCTCTTTTGATATTACTTCATCAAAATATATTATTACAGAATCAACAGAGGCTAATTTTATATGCATTAATAAAGTACCTTTCTAAGAGCATTTATAAAATCTAAAGCATGTTTTCCATCACCATGGACACAAATAGTATCAGCTTTTAAATATAGCTTATTTCCGCTAATACTCTTTAAGTAAGCATATTTATTTAACATATCAACTCTTTTCATAACTTCATTTTCATCTTCAATTACTGCATTTGGATTCATTCTTGAAACTAAACTTCCATCATCTTCATAATTTCTATCAGCAAATATTTCATACAATAGCCCTATTTCATAAGATTTTGCAAGCTCCTCAAAAGCACTATTATTTGGTTTTGATAATATCATTAAATTAATATTTTTATCATAAGATGAGATAGCACTAAGTATTGCTTTGAAAATATTTTCATCTCTCATCATATCATTATATAAAGCTCCATGTGGTTTTACATAGACTACTTCTGTTCCATGGGCTTTACAAAATGCGCTTAAAGCACCTAATTGATAAAGAACCAAAGATTTTATCTCTTCTAAAGTGCAAGGCATAGACCTTCTTCCAAAACCAACTAAATCTTGATAAGAAGGATGGGCACCTATTGTAACACTATATTTTTTAGCTAATTCAACAGATCTACTCATAGTAAGTGAATCAGAAGCATGAAAACCACAAGCTAAATTAGCTAAATGGATATAAGGCATAATCTCTTCATCTTGCCCCATTTTCCAAATACCAAAACTTTCACCCATATCACAATTTAATTTTATCATTTTATTGCCTTGCTTTGATATTATTTAATCATTTGATTAGGTAAGTAATGCACAATTTCAGGAAAAAATGTAATTGCCATTACAGTTATAATCATCATAATAAAAAATGGTAAAGTTGCTTTTAAAATTGTCTCGATTTTTTCATCAGATATACTCTGTATTACGAAAAGAGAAAATCCAACAGGTGGAGTAATTTGTGCCATCTCTACCATAAATACTAAAAATACACCAAACCATAATGGATCAAATCCAGCTAATACAACTATTGGTAAAACAATTGGTAGAGTCATTACTACAATAGAAACAGCTTCTAAAATCATTCCTAAAATAATATACATAACACCAATAAGCAAAATTAACATCAACGGAGATAATCCAAGTCCTATAATAAACTCACTCATAGCTCTTGCTATTCCTAAAAATCCAATTACTTGAGATAAAAAAACTGCACCTGCAATAATAAATCCAATCATTACAGAAGTTCTTATTGTATTTAAAATAGCATTTTTAAGAACTCCTAAATCAATAGCCTTAAAATAAGTAGCTAAAAGAAGTGAACCTAAAACACCTAAAGCAGCAGCTTCAGTTGGAGTTGCGTAACCGCCATAAATAGAACCTAATACAACAGAAATCAAAAGAAAAATTGGAGCTAAATCTTTTAATGAATATAATTTATCTGTCCAAGTAAATTTCTCTTCCACATCAGGTAATACAGATGGGTCAACTTTTGCTCTATACATAATATAAAATGAGTATAAAGAAGCCATTAATATTCCGGGTAAAATTCCTGCAACAAACAGTTTACCAATAGAAACATCAGACATTACACCATAAATAATCATAATTAGTGAAGGAGGAATTAAAAACCCAAGTGTTCCAGAACCAGCTAGTGATCCCATTGCTAACTCTTTTGAGTAACCTCTTTTCTTTAACTCATCTAAAGTAATCTTTCCAACTGTTGCAGTTGTTGCAGCAGATGAACCAGAAACAGCAGCAAAAAGAGAACATGCAGCTACATTTACATGAAGTAAACCACCAGGAATATAAGAAAGCCAAGGTTTAAGACCATTTAAAAGTTTTGTTGAAATTGATGATTTATATAAAATCTCACCCATTAAAATAAACATAGGTAAAGCTGCTAATGACCAAGAGTTCATTGCATCATATAAAGAAGATGCTAACAAATCCCCTATTTTGTCATACACTGAAATAACAGGTGGTAAATTATGGTCATATAAAAGCATTCCTATAATACCTGTTAAAATAAGAGATACCCCAATCCATAAAGAAGATAGAAGTAATATAAACATAAATGCGATTAAAATAATTGATAAAATTAATGGATCAGCTATCATTTGAAAATCCTTTGAAAATAAAAAGAACAACTGCCAAGATAAAAATTGTGAGTCCAATAGGCATTGCAAGTTGTGTCAAATATAATGGTGTTTCTGAAACATTCTCAGATAACATTTCCAATTTATATGAATCATAGGTAAAAAGAATAGTTCTATAAAGAGCAAAAGCTAAAACTCCCAAAGTTATAACTGCTGCAAAAATATCGATTTTTCTATTTATTTTTTTTGATAACCTTGAAGTAATTATATTAATTCTAATATGAGAATCTTGAGAAAAAGCATAAGCTAAACTTAAAAAAATCGAAGCTAAATATAAATATCCACTATATTCATCTGCAATCATTGTTGAAATATCAAAAAACGATCTTAAAAAGATTTCAGTTAATATCAATAAAACTAATAAAATTAAAATAAAGCCAGCAAGATAAGCTGAGCCTTTGCTCAACTTATCTATAAAGTTTGATAAAATATTCATCTTTTTACTTTCTATACTCTTTGAAAATAGCTTTTATATCAGAATCAGCACCATCTAAATATTCAGCTAAAAGTTCATTTGCAATAACATCTAACTCTTTTTTAAGAGATGGCGAAGCCTCTGTAATTTTAATACCATTTTTAGCCAAAGTTTCTAAAGCTGTTTTCTCTTCTACTCTTACAGCTTCCCATTGAGATTTTTCAATCTCAGCTGCTGCTTTACTTAAAGCCTCTTTTTGAGCTTTATCTAAAGAGTTCCAATAATCTAAGTTAATAGTCACAGCTTGTAAAGGATAAGCATAATTGATTTTTGTATAGTTACTTAATACTTCCCAAAACTTACCATCTTTACCTGATGATGATGAAGTTACAACAGAGTCAACCATTCCTGTTCTAAGTGAAGAGTAAACTTCTCCCCAAGGTAAGGCAACTGCACTTCCTCCAGCTTTATTTACAAATGCAGCTGAGTTTTTATCATAAGTTCTAGTTTTTACACCTTTAAAATCAGTAATTGAAGTTAACTCTTTTTTAGAATAAAAACCTGATGCTGGCCAAGTAACAGAATAGAGTAGTTTTTGGTTCCATTTTTTTGCAGTCTTTTCATAAGCAGGTTTTGATAACTGATAAAGTTTAAAAGCATCATCATATGAACTTGCTATAAAAGGTAATGCAGATATACCAAATACTTTTCCTCCACCTGAAGTAAAAGGAATAAACATATCAGTCATTGCAACTGTTCCATCTTTTACAGCTTTTAAAGGATTTCCTTTAATAAGTGCAGAACCAGGATGAACTGTAATATCTACTGAACCTTTTGTATAATCTTTAACTAAAGTAGCAAACTTCTCAGCACCTTTTGTATGAAAGTTATTTGCCCCATACTTTGCGTTTAAATCCATTTTGATATTACCAGCTAATAGTGATGCTGCTAATCCTACGATTAGTAAACCTTGTTTTAACATTTATATACTCCTTGAAATTTAATATCCAAAGATTAACAATTCCAAGTGAGTAAATGGTGAGTTTTTTTATTTAAGGTTAAATTTTTCTAGTTTATATCCAATTTGAGGAACATTTTGTATTAATTCAATAGGAAGTTTTTGTCTTAACTCTTTTATAAAAGTTTTTAAAGCACTCATACTCATAGATTTATCTTTCCAAATATACTCCTCTATTTGATCATAAGTTAGTACTTGATTTCTATTCTCATATAAAAGATTTAAAAACTCTTTCTCTCTTTTTCGCAAAGTTATTACCTGATCTTTAAAGTAAAATTCATATTTTTTTATATCAAAATAACACTCTTTACTAAAGATTAAACTCTTAGTAAGTTTATCTCCTAAACCCTTAGTAATTCCATCTAAAAGATTATCAGCATTGACTGGTTTTAAAATATAATGATTAATATTTAAATTAATTAAATCTAAAAGATACTCTTCATTTGAATATGCAGTTACCATTATAATTATTGTTTTTAAATCATTTTCTCTAATTTTACTTACCATTTCAACACCATTTTTACCTGGCATTTCTATATCACTTAATATAATATTTGGTTTATATTCACAATATAAATCATATCCATCTTCACCATTTGAAGCTTCTAAAACATCATCAAAATAGTACTTTAAAGTATTTACCAATCTTTTTCTTATTCCATCTTCATCTTCAACACAAAGAATAGAATAGTTTTTAAACTGTTCTAATAAAGAATCATCCATTATCCATCTCCACAATAACTTTAAATATAGCCCCTTTTTGGCTATTTTCAACACTTATCTCTCCATTCATATTTTTCTCAATAATCATTTTTGACATATATAATCCAAGTCCTGTTCCTTTTGTACCATCTTTTGTTGTAAAATAAGGTTCAAATATTAAATCTAAATGCTCCTCTTCAACTCCACCTGCATTATCTTCAACTGTGATTACAGCATTTTTACCATCAACATCTATAAAAATATCAATAGTAGGATTCTTTATCTCTCTTTGATTTAAAATATCTTTTGCATTTGATATAAGATTTAGCATAACTTGTGCAAACTCTCTCTCATATCCATTGATTATAGAGTTACACTTCACTTTTTTATTTAACTTTATATGATAACTTTTAATAGAAGCCCCCGCTAAAGATATCGCTTCATTACAAGCATCATCAACATAAAATCTTACTTTCTTTTTATCTGGTTTAAAAAAGTTTCTAAAGTCATCTATAGTGTGGGACATAAATTGAATTAATCTATTTGACTCATCCACCGTCTAGTTTTATAACTTATCATCAAGTTTTTTGAACTTATTAGCAGTTTCAAGCTC